>DASVIY010000099.1:0-17072 GCA_036386195.1 Acidimicrobiia bacterium
AGCAGCGTCGTGATCAGGTAGCCGCTGAGGAAGAAGAAGATCGTGACGCCGAAACCCGCGGGCACAAGCTTGTCGAGCCCGGCGTGGCCGACGAACACCAGCATGAACGCAACCGTGCGCAGGCCATTGAGTGACGCGATGTGAAAGCCCGACCCCTCGATTCGCTGCTCTTGTTCAACGTCCACGTCACGTCCCCCGCCAGGGTCGAGCACTACCGAAAGTGCCGAACAGCCGCCGGCAGGAATAGGAAGAAAAGGTACCACCGACCAAGCGTCAGGCTTCCCAGAGGCCGACGGGAGCGTCGCCGAGGCGGTAATGACCGGGCAGCGAACCTGTGACCGCGCGCTGCATCCGCTGCTGCATGCCGTCGGACAGCGTGCCCTCCTGGATCATCTCGATGAACAGCGCGGTCGCGTTGCCGAAGTCGAAGAAGTCGCGCTGCCACGACCACTGCCAATTCCCCGCGTAGCGAAACCAGCTCCCGCCGATGCCGGCGATCTCGTAGGGCGTTCCGTCAGCGCGGGTCGCGTCGGCAAGCTGCTTCCACAGCCCGAGCACCTGGCCCTTGCGGTCGTCGATCAGGATCTCCACGTACGGGTAGTTCCAGCCGTCGAGCCCGGCCATCTCGAGGCCGAGGGCGATCTCTCGGATCTCCTCGCGACCGACGGCCATGAACTCCTCTGCCGGCCCGAAGTTCCACCCGTAGGTTGCATCCGGGGTGTACATATCGGCCATCGGCTTCCAGTCGCCGGTTTCCTCGGCGCGCCGGTTGGCTTCGAGCCACCGCTCGACCATCTCCTCCATCTCCTCTCGCGGGAACGCGGTCATCAGGCCTCCTCGATCTGGTCTTCGATCCGTAACGCGTGGGTGGGGCAGTACTGCACCGCCAGCTCGACTTTGGCGCGCCGCGCCTCGGGCGGTGCCTCGTCGAGCACGGTCAGCTCGCCCTTCTTCGACACCGAGAACACCTCGGGCGCTTCGACCTCGCAGACGCCGTGGCCCTGGCACAGGTCACGATCCACGACGACTCGATACGTCACCGGGCGCGCTCGCGACGCCGGTACCGCGCGACGCACGGCTGCGCGAGCTGCACGACCATCTTCGAATGATCGTTGCGATACGTGTCGGATGGCTGTGCGAGCTCGAAGGTCCAGTCGCGCAGGAGGAGCGAGAAGATGGCTTTGAGCTGCATCATCGCGAATGCCGCGCCCACACAGCGATGACGCCCCGCACCGAACGGGATCCAGTTCCACGGGTTGGCGAGATCCTCGGCGCGCGGCTCGAGATACCGCTCGGGCACGAACGCGTCGGGATCGGGGAACGCGTCGGGAAGGCGGTTGGAGACGGACAGCGACGCGCCGACCAGCTTTCCCGCGGCGATCCGGTATCCCTCGACCTCCAGGTCTTGCTTCGCGACGCGCAGCACCAGGATCAGCGGCGGGTGCAGGCGCAGCGCCTCCTTGATCGCCGCTTCGAGCCGCGGCATCGAGCGCAGCGCCTGGTAGCTGAGCTCCTCCGCGCTCACCTCGAGCGCGTCGAGCTCGGCGACGACGGCAGCCAGCTCGTCGGGGTGGCGCAGGAGCTCGATGAGCGTCCACGCCGCCGTACCCGAGGTGGTGTGATGACCGGCGAACATCATGGAGATGAACATGCCGGTGACGGTGTCGGCGGAGAAGTGCGGGGTGCCGTCGTCGTTCGGGATCGACATGAGCACGTCGAGCAAGTCGCGGTCGTCGTCGGCCGGCGGGGGTTCGGCAGCGCGGCGTTCCATGATCCCCTGTACCAGCGCGACGAGACCGCGGCGCGCCTCGTCACGGCGGCGGAAGCTCTCGATCGGCGCGTACGCGTCGACGTACGCGAGCGCGTCGGTGCCCTGCTCCAAGTCGTGGTAGAGCGCGGCGAAGCTGCCGTCGAGCTGCTCGCGGAACCTCCGGCCGATGAGACAGCTCGACGACGTGTAGATCGTGAGCTCCGCGAACCAGTCGAGCAGATCGATCTCGCCGGGGCCGTCCCACATGTCGACCATCTCGTCGACCTCGTTCGCGATGGTCGCGGCGTGGCCCCGCATGAACTTGTCGCGCAGCGCCTGGTTGTGCAACATCTCCCGCCGCCGCTCGGGTGGCGCGTCGAACACGACTCCCTCACCGAAGATCGGCGTCATGAACGGGTAGGCCTCGGCTTGGTCGAGGTCTTCCTCGGGCGCCCGGAAGAACCACTCGTTGGCCTCCGCGCCCGAGACGAGCACCACCTGTCGGTCGGCGAGTCGAAACTCGCCGACGTCGCCGCACTCGGCGCGCACGCGCTGCATCAAACCGATCGGATCGGTGCGCAACTCTTCGAGGTGGCCCGTCTCCGCTTCACCGCCCGACACCTGGCCTGGCTCCCGCAACCCGGTGGTGGTCATCGCGTGCGCTCCACCGTTGTTGGGAGTGTGGAAAAGCCTCTGACGTTGACGGAGTGCACGCGCGCCATCCCGTCGGTGTCGATGTCGTAGTCGGACACCTGTGCCGTCAGCTCCTCGAAGGCGACGCGCGACTCGAGGCGCGCGAGGGGCGCGCCGAGGCAGAAGTGACGCCCGGCGCCGAAGCTCGCGCTCGCGCTCGTGTCGCGATCGAGGTCGTAGCGGTCGGGTGAGGGGAACACACGGGCGTCGCGGTTGGCAGCACCGAGGAGGAGCACCACCCGCCCGCCGGCCGGAATGCAGCCGCCGTGCAGCTCGAAGTCTTCGACGGCCGTGCGCGCCAGCATCTGCGTGGACGTGTCATACCGCAGCGTCTCCTCGATCCAGTCGGGGATCCGAGCGGCATCGGCGAACGGTTTCGCACGCTCATCCGGATTGCACCACGCCCAATACCACGCGTTCGCCAGGAGCTTGGTGGTGGTCTCGTTACCGGCGACCACGACGAGGAACAGAAAGCCGATGATCTCGTCGGCAGTGAGCCGGTCACCGTCGAGCTCGGCCTCGAGCAGCGCCGACGTCAGGTCGTCGGTCGGCCGGCGCCGGCGCTCGACGAGCATCTCGTCGTAATAACCGGCCAGGGTCAGCGCCGCGTCCAAACCGGCGGGCGGCACGTCGAACACGCCTTCCTCGCGGTGCACGAGCAAGTCGGCCAGGCGCCGCATCTCGTCGCGGTCTGCCGGTGGCACCCCCATCAACTCGCAGATCACGTCCATCGGCAACTTGCCCGCGAAGTCGCCGACGAAGTCGAACGCACCGCGCTCGAGCGCAGGCACGAGGTGCAGGCGCGCGAGCTCTCGGATCCGCGGCTCGAGGCCGGCGACGCGGCCGGGCGTGAAGCCGCGCGACACCAGCGCGCGCATCCGGTCGTGACGGGGCGGGTCCATCGCGAGAAACGACATCGTGCGGTACGCGTTGGGACCCGACGCCGCCGGGTCGAGCGACACGCCGTCACGGTTCGAGAAATGTGCCGGGTCGCGGAACGCGGCCATCACGTCGGCGTGCCGGGACAGCGCCCAGAAGTTGCGTTCGCCATTGCGGTACAGCGGTGCTTCCTCGCGCAGGCGCGCGTATGTCGGGTACGGATCTTCGTGCATCGCGTAGTCGTACGGGTTGTAGACGAGGTCGGTCATCCGCGGTGCTCGAACACGAGACGTGCGACTTCTTCCATCCGGTCGGCGACTTCGGTATACGCGAAGTAGCCCATGCCGGCCTGCAACATCGCGCCGGAGCAGGCGAGGCCGAGCGCACGCAACGTCGCCGGGTCGGCATCGTCGCCGAGCGCATCGGCCAGCCGCTGGGAGACCGCGGAGCCGATGCGGTCGCGGAGTCGGCGAACGTCGGCATCATTGGCGAGGACGGCAGTCGTGCACGCAGTCGCCAGCTCGGGCTCGCCGGCCACGAGCAGCGCGACATCGCGCAGCGCGGCGGCCACGCGCGCCACCGGGGTGCGGCGGCCGTCGACACTCACCTCGGGCAGGGCTTGCACACGCCGCCAGAAGACCTCGGTGATGAGGTGGTCCTTCGACGCGAAGTAGGTGTAGGCAGTGGCCGGGGCCACGCCGGCGCGGCGGGCCGCGTTGCGCACCGTCAAGCCCTCGTAGCCGTGGGCCCGCAGCTCGACCTGGGCCGCGTCGACCAGCCGGTCGACCTTGTCGGCCTGCGGCGCGGTGAGGTGGCGACGCGTCGGCTCGTGCGAGGTGGTGACAGCCATCGGACCGGACGGTAGTCTGGACACATGACTGAGCGCAAGGACTACGCCGGCCCGTTCGATCCCGACTTCCGTTACGAGGATCTGTCGAAGGAGGCGCTGGTGCGGCTCGCACGCGAGTACGCCCTCATCGCTCATCTCCTCGACCGGTCGGTGTTCGCCACGATCGGCATGCGGTACGGACAGGAGGTCGTCGAGGAGATCGCAATCGAGGAATGGCGCGGGGCGAGCCCGATCTACGGGGCACGGCTTCGCCGCGCATTCGGCATAGAGGGCGACGACGTAGCGGCCATCTTCAAGGTGTTCCAGCTCGACCCCGGCTTCCCGCATCACTACATGGACGTGCACTACGAGGTGATCGACGAACGTCACGGCTACTTCGAGCTGCGTTCATGCGGCGCTCTGCTCGACGTCGAGCCGTGGGGCGAACGCGCGGTAACCGGGATGTGTCACACCATCGAGGACGGCACGTTCGATGTGACCGCGCAGGCGGTCAACCCCAAGGCGAGGGTGCGCCACGTGCACCGTCCGCCGCGCTCGTCCCCCGATCAGGTGCCGGCGTGTCGCTGGGAGGTCGTCATCGACGACGACACCGAGACACTGCCCGAGGCCGACATCACCGCCATGACCCGCGCGACCACGGCCGCGACCTTCGCGTTCCCGCCCATGCGTGACGGCACCCCGCACCTCCCGCCGGCGGAGACGCCCATCGAGATCCGCGGCGCCGATTCACCGTCTCCCTGACCACGCCATGCCGCGTGTCAGCACGGTTTGGGCGCGGTGAACAACCCATGCTGCGAGCTGAAGTCGTGCGCGATCGTCTCTCCGTAGATCCGGCCGCCGTCCTCGGTGAGATGGATGCCGTCATGGGCCCGCACTGCTGTCGTCGTGCCACACGTCTTCTTCTCGATGACGTAGGTGCCGCCCGGGCCGGCAAGCACCCTTCCCCGAGTCGAGGAAGTGAGTATCGGGGATCTTGCGATAGCCGTTCGCGATCCTCGCGGCCCAGGGCAACTTCAGGATCGGCGGCAAGCTCACCCAATACATCGCCGCGCCGTGCGCGCGCACCTCGGCTGAAAGCGCGGCGGCCGCCCGCTGCCACGCATCGAAGAACGCCGGCGTGTCGGCCTTGATCACGTTTCCAGCCGCATCGAGCGCGGGCGTGACGTAGTTGCCGACGAAGGTCGCGATCACTGCG
Source organism: Acidimicrobiia bacterium (assembly GCA_036386195.1). Taxonomy (GTDB): domain Bacteria; phylum Actinomycetota; class Acidimicrobiia; order IMCC26256; family JBBRZM01; genus JBBRZM01. The sequence continues at coordinate 5,368 of DASVIY010000099.1, forward strand.
TCGGGTTTGATCGTGTCAAGAAGCTCCTTCGCCCTGGCCTGCCAGTCGACCGAACCCGAGAGCAGTCCGGAGCCGCTGACGGCAACGATGTGCGTCTCGATGCCGACGCCGGCGAGCTCGCGCGCCACCGCGCATCCTGCCTGCGCCATGATCGAGTCGCCGACGAGCAGCACCCGCCGCTCGCCGATGGCCGAGAACAGCAGGCGGTGGTGAGCGTGTACGACCTCGCCGCACGAAACTCCCGGGTTGCCGGAGCCTGCCGTGCGGAAGTCGCGATCCCAGATGACGAAGCCGGCGCCGGACAGCAGCAGCACGAGCACGAACACGACCGAAACGACAATCCAGAGCGCGCCCCGCTGCCGGCCCGACTTCCGTGTGGTCTCCGAATGCCTCGCCTGCGTCGTCACTGGATCCTTTGTCGGTGTCGCTTCACATTGTCGCCGCTCGCGGCGACCGGCAGCTCACCGGGCTGTGCGGCTCGAATGCCGTGGGTAGCGTTCCCGCGACCATCCGTCTGTGCGCACTGCTCCTGCCGGCGCGATGCCGCCGGCGGAGACGCCCGTCGAGATCCGCGGCGGCAGTTCACCGTCGCCCTGAGCTCTCTTTCGCGCGCGTCAGCACGGTTTGGGCGCGGTGAGCAGGCCCCGTTGCGCGCTGAAGTCGTGCGCGATCGTCTCGCCGTAGATCCGCCCGCCGTCCTCCGTGAGATGGACACCGTCGAAGACGCGCACCGAAGTCGTCTTCCCGCAGGTCTTCTTGTCGCCGACGTAGATCCCGTTCGGGCCCGCGAGTGCCTTCCCCGAGTTGAGGAAGTGGGTACCCGGGATCATGCGATACCCGTTCGCAATCGTCGTCGCCCGGGGCAGCACGACGATCGGCGGGGGGCTCACCCAGTACATCGCCGCGCCGTGCGCACGAACCTCGGCTGACAGCGCGACGGCCGCGCGCTGCCACGCATCGAAGAACGCCGGCGTGTCGGCCTTGGTCGTGTAGCCGGACGCATCGGGCACGGGCGCGAAGTAGTTGCCGACGAATATCGCGATCACAGCGTCCGGCTTGATCGTCTCGAGCAGCTCGTTCGTCTTGGCCTGCCAGTCGACCGCGCCCGAGAGCAGACCGGAGCCGCCGACGGCCGCCAGGTGCGTCTCGATACCGATCCCGGCGAGCCCGCTCGCGACCGCGCATCCTGCTTGCACCATGATCGAGTCGCCGACGAGCAGCACCCGCCGCACGCCGACCGCGGCGAAGGGCAGGCGGCGGCGGCGCGCGTGCACGACCTCGCCGCACGAGACGCCCGGGTTCGTGGACCCGGCGCGACGAAAGTTGCGGTCCCAGATGACGAAGCCGGCTCCCGCCAGCGTCAGCACGAGCACCACGGCAACCACGATCCAGGGCGCGCTACCGCGCGCGCCCAACGTCCGTCCGGTCTCCGAATGCCCCGCCTGCGTCGTCATTGGATCCCTTGTCGCGCGTCGGCGTCACAGTCTCGCCGGTTCCAGGGGTCCGGCGACTTCACCGGGCAGTACGTGTCCATCGGTAGAGTTCCCGCGACCATCCGTCGGTGAGCAAGCGCCGGTCCATCCTGGTCCGGCCTGACGAGGAGCGGGGAACACTGAGCGACCTGCAGGCTCGGGTTGTCGAAATCGTGCGTGCCCGCGGGCTGCTCGAGCTGCCCGAGCCGGTGAAGCTCGCCTCGGGCCAGATGAGTCGCGACTTCATCGACGGCAAGGCCGCCCTCGCCCGGGGAGAAGACCTCGAGTTGGCGTGTCGTGCGTTGCTCGAGCTCGTGCCCGACATCGAATTTGATTGCGTCGGCGGGCTCACCATGGGCGCCGACCACCTCTCGCACGTCATCGCGGTACTGGCCAAGACGCGCTGGTTCGTAGTGCGCAAGGAGCCGAAGGGGCGCGGCACCAACAAGCTCATCGAAGGCTCACCCGTGGAGCCGGGCACGCGCGTCCTGCTCGTCGACGACGTCGTGACCACCGGCGGTTCGATCCAAAGAGCGTACGACGCGCTCGTCGAGCTCGGCGCGAATGTCGTCGGCGCGATCACGCTCGTCGACCGAGGCGAGGTCGCGCGCCAGTTCTTCGCCGCGAAGAAGATCCCGTACTCCGCGCTCGTGACCTACAAGGACCTCGGCATCGAACCCATCGGAGACGGGCGCGTCACGGCTTAAGAGGCCGGTTCAGGTTCATTTCCCCATCGCCTGCTGGAGCAGCTGGGAGAAGTCGTCGGTCGTGATCTCCCCCGTCTTCTGCGAGACGACCTTGCCGGACGCGTCGACGGCCACGAAGTAGGGGAACGCGGACAACCCGAATGCCTGCCCGGCGGTGCCGTCCTTGGAATCCGCCATCACCGGGGTCTTCCACCCCTCGGCCTGCAGCCACGCCGAGGGCGGGTAGTTGGGTTGGTCGGGCGACGTCGAGGTCGCGACCGTGACGAGATCGATGCCGGCGGGGAGCGGAGTGCCCTTGAAGTACTGGGCGAGCTTCGGGACTTCGTTTTGGCAGTGTGGACACCAGTGGGCGACGAACAACACCAGCTTTGGGCGGCCGTCGTGCGTCACGTTCACCGGGGTACCGGCGAAGCTCTTGCCGTGCAGCTCCGGGGTCAGCTTCCCGGCGGCACCGGGCGGCGCAGCGAACCGCGGCAGCGGCGTGCCGGTCACGGCCACCGGCCTCGTCTCCTGCACGCCGGCGGCTGTCTTCTTCGCCGAGTCGGATCCCTGCGAAGCGACGACCGCCACGATGAGCGCGACCACCACGACCGCGCCGATCCCGATCCACATCCACGGCGCTTGCTTGCGACGCGGCGGAGGAGTCCGGCGCGGATGCACGCGTCGGGCCGGTGGTCGGGTCTTCGCACTGGCTGGCATTGATGCTCCTGGTGTCTAGGAAGGTTGGTGCTCGGCACCGGTGGCCGAGGTCGAGGTCGTGTCTTCGTGGGGATTCGGCCCGGTGCGGGCGACCGCGAGCAGCGTGAGGATGAGCAGGAAGCCCGAGAGCGCCATCACCGGGATGGTCACGTAGCCGAAGCGGCGGACCCAGACGAGGCTGCACGGGTTGTCAGGGTCACACGCGCTCGATTCGAGACTCGGAAAGTGTTCCAACACCACATGGTAGGAGGAGATCGGGACCCCGATTATCGCGAGCACGGCTGCATACGGCCGCACGGCCATGTCCCGCCGCCAGGCGGCGATTCCGAGCATCGGCACCAGCGGATACATGCAAATCCGCTGGTACCAGCACAAGCGGCACGGCAGGAAGTGGGCGACTTCCGAGAAGTACAGGCTCCCCAGCATCGACGCTGCCGCGACCGCAAACGCCAGGGCGAGGGCCTGCGGGCCCACCGCGGCAGCAGCAGCCGCACGGGCTCGCGCCAGCCGCTTCGAGAACAGGCCACCGATGGCGAGCACGAGCGCGATGACGACGGCGAGCTCGGCGATCACCGCGAGCAACGCGAGGAACAGCGAAACCTGGTCCTTCGTCACGAGGCAATCTCCGCACGACCCTCGATGAAAAGCGCGAGCCACCGCGCCACGGCGCGCTCGTCGGTGGTCGGCTCAATGCTCTGGCGGGCCTCGTCGATCCGATCCGCGCCGATGAGCGCCACCCGGGCGTCGAGCAGCGCCTCGGCGTACGCGACCGTGAACTCGGGGTGCGCCTGGATGCCGAGCGTCGTCGTGCCCACCCGAAACATCGCGATCGGGCAATGGTCGGTGCGACCGAGCAGCACCGCCTCTGCGGGAAGCCGGCTCACCTGGTCCTGGTGCATGAACTGCAAGCGGCAACGCAGGCTGCGCGGTGTCATCCACTGCTCGTGTTGCGCGATCTCGATCCCGTGCACTCCGACACCCCAGCCTGTGGCGGCAGGTTCGACTGTACCGCCCAGCGCCTCGGCGATGAGCTGGTGACCGAAGCACACGCCGATGAGCGGGCGACCCGTGTCGTGCAGCGACCGCACGAGGCGGGCCGCCTGCTTGATCCAGTCGGCGTCGTCGTAGACGGAGTGGCGCGAACCCGTGCAAAGGTACCCGTCGCATTCGGTGACCGTCGCGGGGAGCTCGCCGCCACGCACGTTGTAGCGGACGAAGTCGAGATCGACCCCCGCGCGCGCGAACAGCGACGCGAACATGTCGTTGTAGTCACCCGCGATCGGGCGGAACCGGTCATCCACGTGATCGCACTCGAGAAGACCGACCCGCACGCTCACCTCGCCGGGCTCAAACCCGTCATTCCGGTGTGACGTAGGCCGACGTGATGCCGCCGTCGACGACGAACTCGCTTCCGGTGACAAACGACGAGTCGTCCGACGCGAGGAACAGCGCGGCGCGCGCGATCTCCTGTGCTTCACCGAAGCGGCCGATCGGGATGTGCACGAGCCGGCGCTCCCGCTTCTGGTCAGTGTCGAGAAACTTCATCAACAACTCGGTGCGGAGCGGCCCCGGACACAACGCATTGACTCGAATGTTCTCGCGCGCATGAATCACGGCCAGCTCGCGGGTGAGTGACAGCACCGCGCCTTTGCTCGCGGTGTACGCGATCTGGGGAGTCGCGGAGCCGAGCAGCGCCACCATGGACGCCATGTTGATGATCGAGCCGCCTCCGGCACGTCGGAGCGCCGGGATCCCGTACTTGCAACCGAGGAAGACACCTTTGGCGTTGATGTTCATCGTGAGGTCCCACACCGCCTCGTCGGTGGTGATCGCGTCGTCGTCGTCGGAGTGCATGATGCCGGCGTTGTTGAACAGCACGTCGATGCGCTCGAACTCCGCTTCGGCGTGCGCCACCATGGCCTCGCATTCACCCGCGTCGGACACGTCGGCGGCGAACGCAGACGCCCGACCGCCGTCGGCGGCGATCATCGAGGCTGTCTCGTGCGCGGCCGCCTCGTTGACGTCGACCGCGGCAACGAGACCGCCCTCGCGGGCGAACAGCAGAGCCGACTCGCGCCCGATCCCGCTGCCCGCGCCCGTGATCAGCACCGCCTTGCCCTGGATCCTCATCTTCGGCTCCTGTCAGATGCGTTCGAAGTAGCGACGCCGTTCCCAGTCGGTGACGTCTCCGTCGAGTGCCGGCTGCTCGGCGGCGTCGAACGCGGCCTGCTCGGTGCGGAAGAAGTGCGTGTAGTGCTCGACGACGTCCTCGCCGAACGCCTCCTTTGCGAACGCGCTGGCGGCGAACAAGTCGGTGGCGTCGCGCAGCGTACGGGGCACGCGAGCGACGTCGGTGGCGGCATACAGGTCGCCGACGAACATCTCGGGTGGGTCGGTACGGTTGGCGATCCCGTCGAGCCCGGCGGCAAGGAGCGCGGCCAGCGCGAGGTACGGGTTGCAATCGGCGCCGGGAATGCGGCACTCCACCCGCAGGCTCTCGCGATGGCTGACGAGGCGGAATCCGGCGGTGCGATTGTCGTATCCCCACGCAACGCGAGTGGGTGCCCATGACCCGTCGACGTACCGCTTGTACGAGTTGACGGTCGGGGCGAGGAACACCATCACGTCGGGTGCGTGCTCGATGCATCCGCCGATGAACCAGCGGAGCTCGTCGGAGCCGCGCGCCCGCCCGAGCTCGACACCGCCGGCAAACGCGTTGACGTCATCGCGCCACAGGCTCAGGTGCGTGTGGCACGACGACCCCGCCCGGTCGCCGTACGGCTTCGCCATGAACGTCACGCTCATGCCCTGCTGGTCGGCCACCTCTTTGAGGCACTGCTTGAACACGACGTGACGATCGGCCATCGCGAGCGCATCCGTGAACCGGACATTGATCTCGTGCTGGCCGAGCCCCCACTCGCCCTTCGAGCTCTCGACGGGAACGCCCGAGCGATTGAGGAAACGGCGCACCGCGGCGTGATACGGCTCCGTGCGGGTGCCCTGCAGCAGTTGATAATCCTCGAGGTACCAGCCCGCGGGCTCGACGTCGGTGTAACCGTTCAGCGCGGCGTCGCGATACGAAGTGTTGAACAGATAGTGCTCGAGCTCCGTGGCGGCTTTGACGACGAGCCCGCGGTCGGCGCCGCGCTCGACCTGCGCGCGCAGCATCGTGCGGGGAGCGATCGCGGCGGGCGCGTTTGTGCGCTGGTCATGCACGTCACAGAGCACGAGCGCGGTGCGATCGAGCCAGCTCGCGACGCGCAAGGTGGCCATGTCGGGCACGAGGTGCACGTCGCCGTAACCAAGATCCCAGCTGGCAAAGCGGTAGCCCGCCACCGGCTCCATCTCCATGTCGGCGGTGAGGAGGTAATTGCACGCGTGGGTGCCGTCAGGCACCACGGTGTCGATGAAGAACCCGGCGTCGAAGCGCTTGCCACACAATCGCCCGTACGGGTCGGTGAAGCCGGCCACCACGGTGTCGACCGCGCCGGTGTCCGCGAGCTTCACCAGCTCGTCGAGTCGCAACATGCCAGTCACGACCACACCGTCATTCGTCGCCGCGCCGGCTCGTCCAAGTTTCTCAGAAGACCCGATTTTACGGCGTCGGCGGACGGGCCGCGCCGCCGACCGATTCGTGGGGCGAGGCGGGCAGCCCTGATGTCCTGCCCGGCAGGCGCCCGAAGCGCCACATTTGCAGGGCGGTCACGACCACCCACACATCACTGATCCCGAGCCCGGCGCGCTGCAGCAGTCCATGCAGTGGTCCGGCCGTCGTCGCGAGCAGCGCGCCACCCGACACCGCTCCCGTGGCCGCCGAGTAGCGGGCCCAACCCGGCGCCGCACGGCGAACGAAGGGACCGATCGCGAGCAGTGGCGTCGCGGCGAGCGTCACGTATCCGATGATCGCAAAGACGTTGTGGAACCGGTCGCCGGCGGTCGTGTCGAGCGGCGCCAGTGCCACGCCGAGCGTTGCGATGCCGGTTGCGCACGCGGTGACCCATGCCCACCCCGCGAGTGCCTTGCGCAGCGCGAGCGCGTACGCAGGCAGACCGAGACCGAAGGCGACGAAACCGGCGGTCATCAGCACCCGGTGCGGCGCGTGTTGCGCAGCGAGGCGGCTGATCGCGTCGTCGACGGGCGAATACCCGGCCGTGTTCGCACCCGCGACCGCCCACGCGACCACGAACCCCACGCAGCCGACCACCCCGCCGAGCGCGAGGCGGCGCCCGGCGGCGTCGAGGGGAGCAGCGCCGCGACCGGTCCGCGTCGAGCTCTGTCGCGGCGCGCCGGCCATCAACTAAACCTAGGCGACCGTTCGGGCACCCGTACCGTCTGTCTGCGAGGAGCGGCGCTCATGGACCACGGCGAGTTTCACGGCGTCATCGGTCGTTACCACTGGGAGTCCACACCGTGGTGGCCGCCGGTCGAGCGCGCACCAAAGGGCGCACCCAACGTGTTGATCGTGGTGCTCGACGACACCGGGTTCGCGCAGCTCGGCTGCTTCGGTTCCGACATCGACACGCCGGCGCTCGACCGGCTCGCGGCCAACGGCCTCCGCTACTCCAACTTCCACACGACCGCGCTGTGCTCACCGACACGGGCGTGCGTGCTGACAGGTCGCAACCATCACTCCAACGGCATGGGCCGGATCGCTGAGCTCGCGACCGGGTTCCCCGGATACAACGCGCGGATCCCGCGTGCGAACGGCTTCCTCTCCGAGATGCTCGTGCCGCACGCGTACGCGGCGTGGGCCGTCGGCAAGTGGCACCTGACACCCGAGGACGAGTGCCATCTCGCTGCGCCTCGGCGCCGCTGGCCCCTTGGTCGCGGCTTCGAACGCTTCTACGGGTTCTTCGAGGGTGAGACCCATCAGTTCGCGCCCGCGCTCGTGTCCGACAACAACCAGATCGAACCGCCGCGCACGATCGACGAGGGGTACCACCTCACCGAAGATCTCGCCGACCAGGCGATCGGGCTCGTACACGACCTGCGCGCGATCGATCCGACGAAGCCATTCTTCTGCTACTTCGCGACCGGCGCGTGCCATGCGCCGCATCAAGCGCCGGCGGAATGGATCGAGCGGTACCGCGGCCACTTCGACCAGGGGTGGGACGTCTGGCGCGAGCAGACACTGCGCCGCCAGATGGCAAACGGCGTGATGCAACCCGATGCCGAGCTCTCGCCCCGACCCGACTGGGTACCCGCATGGGACTCGTTGGGCGACGACGCCCGCCGCGTGTACGCGCGCTACATGGAGGCGTTCGCCGGCTTCCTCTCACATACCGACCACCAGATCGGGCGCGTGCTCGACGAGCTCGAGGCGCTCGGTGAGCTCGACAACACGATCGTGATGGTGCTGTCCGACAACGGCGCGAGCTCCGAGGGTGGCCCCACGGGAAGCGTCAACGACGTGCGCCTCTGGAACGGCTTGCCGCGAACGGTCGCCGAGGCGGCGGAACGCATCGACGACATCGGCGGCCCGCGCTGCCACAACAACTACCCGTGGGGATGGACGGTTGCCGGCAACACACCGTTCCGCCGCTGGAAGCGCGAGGTGCACGAAGGCGGCGTGGCCGACCCGCTCATCGTGCACTGGCCGGACGGGATCACGGCGCGCGGCGAGGTGCGGCGCCAGTACGTGCACACGATCGACCTGGCGCCAACCGTGCTCGACGTGCTGGGCATCGAGGCGCCGGCGGAGATCGACGGCGTCACGCAAACTCCGCTCGAGGGCGTGAGCATCGCGTCGACCTTCGATGATCCCGGCGCGCCCGAGGTCCACGACACGCAGTACTACGAGATGTTCGGTTGCCGCGCGCTGTATCACCGGGGCTGGAAGGCGGTCACGTATCACGACATCCAGGTCGACGAGCCGTCGCTCGCCGACGACGTGTGGGAGCTGTACCACGTCGACGAGGACGTGTCGGAGTGTCACGACCTCGCGGCCGAGCAGCCCGAGAAGCTGCAGGAGCTCGTCGAGCGCTGGTGGATCGAGGCGTCCCGCTACAACGTGCTGCCGCTCGACAACCGTCCGTTGTCGGACCTCGTGTTCGAGCGACCGTTGGCGGTGCCGCCACGGTCGCGCTACGTCTACTTCCCGAACCGCCCGTCGGTGCCCGAGGGCATGGCGGTGAACGTGCGCAACCGGTCGCACTCGGTGATCGCGGAAGTCGAGATCGGTGACGGCCGCGCCGAGGGCGTGCTGCTCGCGCAGGGTTCGTTGCTCGGGGGCTGGTCGTTCTACCTGCGCGACGGACAGTTGCGCTACGTGCACAACCTCTGCGGGCTCGAGGAGCACCGGGTCGCCGCTGACGCTCGACTCGATGCGGGCCGACACGTGCTGCGGTTCGACTTCGAGCGCACCGCCGACCACAAAGGCGTCGGACGGCTCCTCGTTGACGGCGAAGCGGTCGGCGAGGCGCCGATTCCGCTGTTCACACCGTCTCGATTCTCGATCAGCGGCGCGGGGCTCACGTGCGGGTACGACATGGAGCTGGGCGTTACCGACGACTACCCCGCGCCGTTCCGGTTCACGGGCGGGATCGAGCGGGTCACCGTCACCGTCGACGGCGAGCCTTTCGTGGATCCTGACGACGAAGTCACGCGCGCCGTCGTCACGCAGTGACGTCGGCGCTCGAGGCGGCATGCGTCTCGCGCGCGCCACGCATTCTCGGATGAGTTTTCGACCGCTACGGTCGAAAACTCTGCCCAGAACCGGCCTAACGGTCGAGGAGCGCCCGCGCTTTGGGCAGGGCAAGATAGGCGCATGGCCCGTGCTGCGCCCGTTGCCCGCGTCGCCATGCTGGCGCCGATGCGTCCCGAGCTGAAACCGCTCGTGACGATGCTGAAGCTGGAGCGCGTGCCGCTGGGTGACGGGTTCGTGCACAAGGGAAAGATCGGCGACGTCGAGGTGCTCGCCACGATCACGGGCATCGGGCCCCCGGCCGGAGCAGACACAGCGGAACGCCTACTGAGCGCCATGCAGTTCGACCACCTCATGGTCGTCGGCATCGCCGGCGGCTTGGGCCCGGTGGAGATCGGCGACGTGATCGTGCCCGAAGTCGTGATCGACATGGCGACGAAAGCCGAGTTCCGCCCGTCGCCGCTCGGTGACACGGTCTCGCGCGGCAACCTGCTGATGTCCGGGGTATTCGACGCCGCGCTCGACAGCTACACCCGGTTCGTCGACGAAGGCGCGCTCGCCGTCGACATGGAGACCGCCGCGGTCGCCGAAGTCTGCGAACGCCACGGGGTCCCGTGGTCCGTGTTTCGCGGGATCAGCGACCGGGTCCGCGACGGACTCATCGACCAGGCCGAGTTCGGCCTCGCTCGTCCCGACGGGTCGGCGAACATGCCGGCGGTCGCGCGCTACGTGCTCCGGCGGCCCTGGCGCGTGGGTCGTCTCGCGAAGCTCGGCAAGGACATCAACCTCGCCACCAACGCCGCCGCCACCGCCGCCATTCGTTCCTGCAAGCAACACGACGCCGGGCAACGACCCACGGCTTGACGCGGCGCGCGCATCCACAGAATTGCCGATGACCGCTCAGCTCCAAGTTCCATGTTTCTCCCGATGCCCCGAGACCAGTGGTTCCGTACCGTGCAACACGAACGGTCACGCCGATTACTACGGGAGGAACCATGAGCGAGCATCCAAATGTGAACGTGATCAACCAGATGACCAAGGCGGTCTTCGAAAACGATCGTGAGACGTTGGTGAACCTCTTCACCGAGGACATGACATTCCACGTGCGAGGCCCCCTTCCCCGTCCGGGCGACCACGCCGGCGTCGACGGCTTCCTCGGTGCACTCGGGACAGTCTTCGAGCTCACCGACGGGGACGTGAAGATCGAGCAGCTGTTCTGCGTCGCCGATGGACGCTGGGCCGCAGAGTGGGAGCACGCGGTCCTCGGGCGCAACGGGCGCACCCTCGAGACGAAGAACGCGTTCGTCTACGAGTTCGCGGAGGGCCGGATCGCCGAGCTGTGGATGATCTGTGCCGCACCGGCCGGTAGCGAGTCGTTCTGGGACTGACGGTCGAGCGGCTCCGCAGCATACGGCGGTCGTCGTGCACAAGACTCCGCCCATGACCCGCGGGATCGATCGGGGACGCGACGCCTTCGACCGGCAGGCATGGGGACGCGCGTACGACCAACTGTCGGCTGCCGGCCGCGAGGAGCCGCTCGAGGTCGAGGATCTCGAGCGGCTCGCGGCGGCGGCGTACCTCATCGGGCACAGCGAGGAGAGCTCGGACATCTGGACCCGCGCTCACCAGGAGTGCGCGCGACTCGGCGACGTGGCACGAGCAGCACGCTGCGCCTTCTGGCTCGCATTCGCCCTGTTGAACAGCGGTGAGCTGGCAAAGGGCGGCGGCTGGATCGATCGGGCGCAGCGGCTCCTCGACGACCGCAAGCTCGACTGCGTCGAGCAGGGGTACCTGCGCTACGCCGCGGGCGTTCGCAGCGTGTTCTCAGGCGAGCTCGACGCTGCACATGCGAGCTTCAGCCAGGCGGCCGCGATGGGCGAGCTCTTTCGCGAACCGGAGCTCACCGCCCTCGCTCGCATCGGGGAGGGTCGGTGCTTGATCTACATGGGCGAGATCCAACAGGGCGTCGCCCTGCTCGACGAGGCGATGGTGGGCGTCGGAGCGCGAGAGGTCTCGGCGATCGCGATCGGTGACGCGTACTGCACCGTGATCGAGGCGTGCCAGGAGCTGTTCGACGTTCGTCGGGCGCACGAGTGGACGGCTGCACTCAGCCGCTGGTGTGATGCACAACCCGAGCTCGTGCTGTACCGCGGCCAGTGCCTGATCCATCGAGCCGAGATCATG
>DASVIY010000100.1:0-1961 GCA_036386195.1 Acidimicrobiia bacterium
GAGCGGGGACCGTCGGGGCTGACCGTCGGCCAGGCGCGCGGTACGGCCACCGACGACGGCCCGGCCTTCGTCGTCCAGGACGGCCGGTACCTGTCCGCACGCTGGCCCGGCGACGCGTACCTGTTCGCCAAACGCTTCCGCGCCCAGCTCGAGCAGTAAGCGAGCGGACCGCGCATTAGCCGTTCCACTCCGCGGCGGTCGGCTCCACGGTGGTGCCGCTGACCGGCCCGAGCGATTCCACGTCCTCGTATCCCTCGTCGCGGCGGGGCACGCGCTCGATCGGGATCGTCGGGATCAGCCACGACAGGAGCGCACCGATCACCACCACGCCGGCGGCATAGAGGAGCGCGCTGCGACTGCCCGAAGCCAGCGCATTGTCAAGGGTGTGATGCAGCGCGGCAAGATCGCTCGCCGGCGTGCCGGCCGGAGCGACGAAGTTGACCCCGTTGGCATGCAGACCCGCCAACGCGTGCGCTTGGAGCGCGGCCGACAGGTGGGCCTTGCGGATGCCGGCGATCGCGTGCGAGATGGTCTGGCTGGTCAGGAGCCCACTGATCACGGCGATGCCGAGCGCGGCGCCGACCTGGCGGACGGTCGTGTTCGCGCCGCTCGCCGCGCCCGACCGCTCATCCGGAATCTCGGAGAGCACCACGTTGGTCAGCTGCGAGCTGGCGAAGCCGATGCCGATACCGAACACGATCAGGCCGGGAAGGAGCGACACGAAGGTTGTGTGCGGGGACACCGCCGACCAGATGGCGAAGAGCCCGGCCGCTTCGAAGATGAGTCCGACGCGCACCACGTTCGTCACGCCGATGCTGCGCGTGAGTCGGGCGCCGATCTGGGTGCCCACAATGATCGAGATCCCGGAGGGCAGGAGCCAGAGTCCGCTCTCTACCGCGGAGAGGTGATTGGCGTCTTGCAGGAACACGGGCAGCACGAAGAGGAAGCCGAGCTGTCCCATGGCGAGGATCATCGTGGTGAGCAGGCCGTAGCGAAAGCCACGATGCCGCAGCTGACCGAACTCGAACAACGGGTCGCGCGCGGTTCGTTCCTTCCACCGCTCGAGCACGTAGAACGCGCCGAGCAGCACGAATGCGAGCGCGATCGCGATCGGCACCGCCGACAGGCTGCCGCCGACCGGCGAGACGCGCATGCCGGCGACGGCGAAGTGGTCGAGCGAGCGCCACCAGCCGTAGCGGGCGGCCTCGCTGAGCCCGAACACGAGCAGGAACATCCCCGTGGCGACGAGGAACGCGCCGGGCACGTCGATGCGTTCCCGGTCGGCGGATCTCGGGCTGCGTCGCATCAGCAGGAGCGCGCCGAGGATGGCGGCGGGCGCGACGATCACGTTGATCCGAAACGCCCAGCGCCACGAGTAGTCGGTGGTGAGCCACCCGCCGATCAGCGGTCCGAACGCGACCGCGGCGCCGGCGGCCGCACCCCACATCGCGAAGGCGGTGGCGCGTTCGTGGCCGTGGAACGTGGAGGAGAGGATCCCGAGCGTCGCCGGCATCATGAGCGACGCGCCCACGCCCTCGATGAGCGCTTCGCCGATGATCAAGATCGTCACCGACGTCGCGACCGATGCCAGGAGCGACCCGGCGCCGAAGAGCGCGGCGCCGATGATGAACATGCGACGGGCGCCGTAGAGGTCGCCGAGGCGACCGCCGATGATGAGGAGGCTCGCGAACGTCAACGAGTAGCCGGTGATGACCCACTGGAGGCTCGGCAACGTCGTGTGGAGGTCGCGCAGGATCGTCGGGATCGCGACGTTGAGCACCGTCGTGTCGAGCGCGACGATCAGCACCGCGATGATCACGATCGTGAGGGTGAACCAGCGGCGCGGGTCGAACGGGGTGGGCTCTGCTTGTAGGTCGCGCGCCACCGTTGTGTCGGTCATGTTGGTCGAATCGTACGCGCGCGGCTCATCGAGCGGTGCCGGTCAGTGTGCGAGGCGCACG
>DASVIY010000101.1:0-2817 GCA_036386195.1 Acidimicrobiia bacterium
GCGTCGTGCCCGGCTGGATATGGGGTCCGAACGTGCAGTGGTACGTGCAGCACAAGGCCGAGCAGCGCGGCGTGTCCCCCGATGACGTGGTCGCGGAGCTGGTGCGCGAGATCCCGCTCGGTTTCGTGCCGCCGCAGGAAGACATTGCCAACGCGATCGTCTTCTTCGCGTCCGACTGGGCGAACGTGATCACCGGCCAGGCGCTCGACGTGAACGGCGGCGAGTACTTCCACTGACACATCGACAAGCGGAGACTTGATGGGCGCAGTCGAAGGCAAGGTGGCGCTCGTCACCGGTGGCGCGTCGGGTCTTGGTCGCGCGTCCGCGATCGCGCTGGCGAAGGCGGGCGCGAAGGTCGCGGTCGCCGATATCGACGAGGCGGGCGGCGCCGAGACGGTCGCACGCATCTTCGAAGAGGCGCACGGTGAGGGCATCTTCGTCGCGACCGACGTGACCTCACCCGGCAGCGTCGACGCGCTCGTTGCCGAGACGGTGCAGACCTGGGGACGCCTCGACTGCGCGCTCAACAATGCCGGCACCACGGGCCCGGGCGCGCCGGTGGCCGAGTACAGCCTCGACGACTGGAACCGCACGCTCGCGCTCAACCTCACGAGCGTCTTCCTGTGTCTCAAGGCCGAGATCCCCCAGATGGTCGCCCAGGGTGGGGGCTCGATCGTCAACATGGCGTCGGGCGCAGGGCTCGTGGGCTTTGCGGGCCTGCCCGCGTACGTCGCCAGCAAGCACGGTGTCGTCGGGCTCACGAAAGCGGCCGCGCTCGAGTACGTCAAGGCGGGCGTGCGCGTGAACGCGATCTGTCCCGGGAGCACGCGCACGCCGATGCTCGAGGGCTTCATGGGCGGCGATCCCCGGATCGAGAAGATGATGACGGCCGCGAGCCCGATCGGCCGTCTCGGCCGTCCCGACGAGATCGCCGAAGCGGTGGTGTGGTTGTGCTCCGACGCCGCATCGTTCGTTGTCGGTCACGCCCTCGCAGTCGACGGCGGTGCCGTCGTTCAGTAGGCACGTCTGGCGCCACTACCGTTGATCGCGTGCGCCAGCAGGCGGCATCGCGGACCCGCTGCCGATCCCGGGCTGGAAGGAATTCATTCTCGAGCTCACGAGGACCACGGAAACAGCTGCGGGCGGGCCTTGGGAGATCACGCTCGCGGGGGCTGATGGTCGCGAGCTCGCACGAGTGTCGTCATCAACGACCGGCCGGACGATCGACGATGTGCCGGAACAGGTACTCGGGCACGCGAACGAAGGTGTGGGGGGCGGAGGCTGAGCGGGATCAGGTGACCTTGGCGTGGACGGTTGTGCACGGCTTGCCGTGGCACACGTCGATGACCTTGCCGTTGGGGAGCAGGAACGCCGACTTCTGATTGCGTGCATCGCGCGACGCGCGCGGATCTTCGTGCGGATCCTTGCCCTTCGTCGGCGCGACCGGCCCACTCGGAGGTGCGGCGGTGCCGCTGTCCCACATGAAGATGGCCGAGCCCGCGTACGGGTAGTGCGGAATCGCGGCGATGCCCCAGAACGTCTGCTGGTCGGGCGAGCGGCCCGTCTTCAGCGCGGGTTGATGCGCCTTCGCCCCGATGGTGCGCGCTTCCACCTCGGTCGTGACGTTCGCGACCTGGAAGTCGCCGAACGCCTCGTCGATCAAGACCGTGTGCGACGGCGTCTTCTCGTATGGGTGTGACGTGAGGTGCTGCGCGTACCCGTCGGTCTCGCCCCGGTCCCACAGCATCTGGGTGAGCCCGATCAGGATCGCCTGATCGAGCCGGTTGGGGTACGCGGGATCGATCACCGCTCGGTAGGTCTTGAAGTCGCTGCTGCGAGGCAACAGGGTGGAGAAGTTCATCCCGGGCACGCCGAGCACGGCGCGGGTCCACTCGGTCGAGATCGCTGTCGCCGCGCCGCCAAGCACACCGCCGAGGCTGTTGCCGTCGTAGACGACGTTGCCGGTCTTGAACACCGCTGTGCCGCCGTTGCCTTGGAACGCCGCGTTGGTGACGAGGCCGTTGTTGCTCTTCATCAGGCGCGCGAGCAGCTGAAAGTTGACGAACGCCTGCTGGGCGCGATCGGGAATCGTCGGGAACTTGGACAGATCCTGGAGCGTGGTGACGACCGTGGGCACGTCGGGTTCCGACAGGCCCATCCAGTTGGTGGCGCAGTACACGAAGTTGTGCTCGTCGGTCATTGCCCGGATGTTGGGCGCGTTCAGCTCGTCGACCGAGCCGAGGAGGCCGTGGCCGTACACCGCGGCCCGGGCTTGGTGGATCGATCCATCGGGAGCAAGCGTGGAATTGGGGATCACGCACATGAACGGCACTTGGAGCGTGACGCCCGAGCGTTGCGGCAACCCGTCGGCACCGAGGTCGAGCTGGGTGCCTGGTCCGCCGTCGCCGGTGAGATAGCTCGGCGCGGCGAACGTGCCGGTGACGCGACGTGCGGTGTGGGCTTCGGGGTTGCTCTGGACCTTGGTCACGGTGAAGGTGGGCGCATTGCCCGCACCGAGGCTTCCGAGCGCGTCGTCGCGCATGTGAAGCACGCGCTCCGACAGGTTGCGTTCGCTGGCCACGGTGAAGTCCCACGCGAGGTAAAGGTTGTTGCGCTTCACGCCGTTCTTCGACAGCGTGTCGAGCACTTGGTCCATGTGTGCCCGGCGCGCCTCGACCGCGGGATTCGTCGTGTGCACACGGTCGCGGTAGGCCCGGAACACATCGGCCGGCTTGATGACCGTGCCGTGGCTGTTCTTCATGTTGCGGTGCGCGACGATGAAGCGGTGGCCCTCGGGCAGGGCGACGGCGGGATGCA
>DASVIY010000102.1:0-11436 GCA_036386195.1 Acidimicrobiia bacterium
GCGTGTTGATGCCGCGATGGGATCCCGAGCGTGCCCTCGACGTGATCGAACAGGAGCAGATCACCTTCATGATCGGCCCGCCCACGTTCTTCGTCGCGCTCATGCACGCCCGCGGGTTCTCCACGGAGCGAGCGGCCTCACTCCGCCTCATATCCAGCGGGGGCGCGGGCGTCACACCCGCGTTCGTCGAAGCGGCGAGCGCGGCGCTCGGGTGCCGGGTGAAGCGCACCTACGGCTCGACCGAGGCGCCCACGATCACGACGAGCACGCCTCGTGACTCGGCCCGGCGCGCCCGCGAGAGCGACGGGCGGGCAACCGGCGACGCCGAGCTCCGCATCGTCGATCCCGCGACGGGGCGTCGGCGCCAAGTAGGCGAGGTGGGTGAGCTCTGGCTGCGCGGTCCCGAGCTGTTCGTGGGCTACGCGGACGAGCAACAGACCCGCGCCGCGACGACGCGCGGGTGGTTCCGCAGCGGCGACCTCGCCCGGGTCGACGCGGACGGCTGGCTCACGATCGTGGGCCGCATCAAGGACGTGATCATCCGCGGCGGCGAGAACATCGCGGCCGGCGAGGTCGAAGGCGTCTTGGAGGCGCACCCCGACGTCAAGCAGGCGGTCGCGGTCGGCTTCCCCGACGAGCTGATGGGCGAGCGGGTCTGCGCGTTCGTCGTCGCGTCGCGCCCGTTCGGGATCACGGCCTGCCGCGAATGGTTCGCGCAGCAGGGTGTCGCCCGGTTCAAGACCCCGGAGCGGGTCGTGCAGCTCGACGCGCTCCCCCTCCTCGGCGCCGGCAAACCCGACCGCGCCGCACTCCACGACCAAGCCCGCCACGCGGCAACCTGACTACGAACCTGTTTGTGCAATCGGTGCCGTATAGGGCTCCTGATTGCACAAACGCTGAAGTGGGCGTAGGGATCAGATCACGCTCTCGCCGGCTTCGACCTTTGGTCGCAGCAGTTGCGCTAGTCGTTCGCGGTGGAACACCGCGTCACCGAAGCTGAGCTGGTCGAGTTGGGCGCGCTTCAGGAACAGATGGAGATCGTGCTCCCATGTGAAGCCGATACCGCCGTGCACCTGGAGGGCAGACGCCATGACGCGCTTCGACGCGTCGGAACACCAGATCTTCGCGGTCGACGCGGCAACCGACGCGTCGGGGGCGGCCGCGCCGACACACCATGCGGCCCAATACGTGGTCGAGCGCATGCCCTCGACGTCGACGAGCATGTCGGCGCACCGGTGTTTCACCGCTTGAAAGCTGCCGATCGGACGGCCGAACTGCACCCGGACCTTCGCGTACTCGACCGCCATGTCGAGCACGCGTGCCGCGCCGCCGAGCATCTCGGCCGAGGCCGCCATCGCACCGCGGTCGACGAGCGCGCGCACGGCGTCCGCGCCGCCGACGCGAACGGCCGGTGCGCCCGAGAGGTCGAGCCATCCCAGCTCCCGGGTCTGGTCGATGGCCGGCTCGCGCGACGGGCGGCCCGCAGCGTCGACGTCGACCGCGAACAATGCGGGTCCGTCGCCATCGACCGCGGCCACGATCGCGACACTTGCCGACGGCGCGTACGGCGTGGGGTCGGGCCGGCCCGTGAGGACCCAGCCGTCGCCATCCGGCTCGGCTCGCACCGCGTCCGCGCGCCGGCTCCACGCAATACAGCCGACCCCGGCCGAGCTCAACAGCTCGTCGACGCGCTCGTCGAGCCCGCCTCGAGCCAGCGCACCGAACGCGAGCACGGTGGATGCGAACGGGGCCGCAGCAGCATGACGGCCGACTTCCTCGAGCAGCACCGCGGTCTCGACCGGTCCGAGCCCCAGGCCCCCGCGGCGCTCGGGAAGCTCGATGCCCGTCCAGCCCTGGTCGACCATCGCCTGCCACAAGACGGGATCGAGACCGCCGCCGGTGTCGATCACGGCGCGCACCTGTGGCGGCGCGGCGAGACCGTCCAGAAGCCCGCGCGCGCCGTCGCGCAGCGCGAGCTGATCGTCGGACAGCTCGAAATCCATGCCGGCCGGGAGGCTATCTGACAGCGGTGTTGACGACCGGCGGTTGCTACCGTAGGACAGCCGGAACGAAACCGCGCGACCCCGAGGAGCCGACCATGGCCGAGCCGTCCGCAGTACTGCGCTACGAGGGCAACGACGTCGAACTTCCGATCGTGCGGGGCACCGAAGACGAGGTCGGTTTCGACATCTCGAAGCTGCGGGCGAAAACGGGCGCGATCACACTCGATTACGGCTACGTGAACACCGGCTCGTGCGAATCGCAGATCACGTTCATCGACGGCGACGCGGGCATCCTTCGCTACCGCGGGATCGCGATCGAGGAGCTCGTCGAGCGTGAGCACCCCTCGTTTCTCGAGACGTCGTATCTCCTGATCCACGGCGACCTGCCGAATCAGGGCGAGCTCGACGAGTTCCGCATGTCAATCCGCAAGCACACGCTCCTGCACGAGGACGCGAAGCGCTTCTTCGACGGGTTTCCGAAGAACGCGCACCCGATGGCGATCCTGTCGTCGGTGGTGAGCGCGCTGTCGACCTTCTACCAGGACAGCGACGACCCCCACGACCCCGAGCACGTGCAGCTCTCGATGATCCGGCTCATGGCGAAGCTCCCGACCATCGCCGCGTACTCGCACAAGAAGTCGATCGGGCAGCCGTTCCTCTACCCCGACAACTCACTCGACCTCATCGAGAACTTCCTGACGATGATGTTCGCGGTGCCATCGGAGCACTACGAGGTCAGCCCGACGGTCGTGCACGCGCTCAAGCAGCTGCTCATCCTGCACGCGGACCATGAGCAGAACTGCTCGACATCGACGGTGCGTTTGGTCGGGTCGAGCGACGCGAACCTCTTCGCGTCGGTCGCGGCCGGCATCAACGCGTTGTGGGGTCCGTTGCACGGTGGCGCGAACCAGGCCGTCATCGAGATGCTCGAGCGCATCCGCGCCGAGGGCGGCGACATCGACAAGTACGTGCGCATGGCGAAGGATCCGTCGAGCGATGCGCGTCTGGCGGGGTTCGGCCACCGCGTGTACAAGAACTACGACCCGCGGGCCCGCATCCTCAAAGGTGCAGCGGACAAGGTGATCTCCGAGCTCGGCCACATGGACGATCTGCTCGACCTCGCGCTGCAGCTCGAGCAGGTGGCCCTCAACGACGACTACTTCATCGAGCGCAAGCTCTACCCCAATGTCGACTTCTACTCCGGGCTCATCTACCGCGCGATGGGGTTCCCCGCCGAGATGTTCACCGTGCTCTTCGCCATCGGCCGGCTCCCCGGCTGGATCGCGCACTGGAAAGAGATGATGGAGAGTCCGAAGACGAAGATTGGTCGCCCCCGGCAGATCTACACCGGCCCCACCGAGCGGAAGTACGTTCCCGTCGAACAGCGCTGAGCTCGGCCCGACGCGACGGCTCCGCGGTGCCGCTCTCGCGCGTCCGATTGGCCCAGTGAGTCCATTGCCGCGTACTTTGTGACTTCGGCGCGACCCGTGTCTGGCGCCCCGCCGCTTTCATACGCCATCCGCAGCGCGAGGTGCCCGACGATGCAACGTTTCGCCAGATCCCGACGATTCCTGCTCGTCTTGGCCGCAGTGACGGCCATCGGGAGCGTCGCGGCAGGGTGCGCCCCGGGTGGCTATCACCTGCAGGCCGCCGGAGGTTCGAGGTCGATCGTCTTCTGGACCGACCCGGGTGCCGATGTCACGCTCACGTTCACACTGCAGGTCATCGTCGCAAAGATCAACGAAAAGACCGGCAGCCATCACGTGTACCAGACCGGTGCTCCGGGACCGAACGTCCCCCAGAGCCACGTGAGGCGCAGCGGCAATCTGGCGGCCGACTGCCGAACGCCCGAAAATAGCGTTGCCGGCTGCAACGTGCCCGTCCAGGCAACGGCGAGCAACGGGAAGTCGGTGTCGGTCGGGGGCGACATCTTCGTCGGACAGCAGCAGGATCTGGTCATGCTTCTTGCGCATGAAGTGGGCCATGCGGCCGGGCTTGCCCATTTCGACGACGTGTACAAGGACTCCCGTGGGCTCGCTGGAGGCCAGACGATGTGTTCGGGCATCTTCACTGCGCCGTGCACGAACGTCGCCGATGAATGGCCATATTCGAACGACGTCTACTTCTATGCCGAAGGCGACATGAACGGGTTCAAGTACCTCGCCTCGACCGGCGTCGAGCTCGGCGCCTTCACGTCGACCGGAAATTTCGAAGTCGTGAGCATCGACTCCGGTCTGGTGCGCGTCCAAGGTTGGGCGCTGGATCCCGACGGGCCGGCCAGCCAGGCTGACGTCCACGTGTACGCCTTCCGGGGCGACGGCAGCACCGCCGCCGCCAACAACCTCGGCAAGGCGACACTCGATCGTCCGGATATCGCGGCCGCGTTCCCCGGCCTCGGCGCGGCACACGGGTTCGACCGCTACGCGTTCAACGTCGCTGATTTGGGCCCGGGAAGCTACAACGTCTGCGCGTACGGCATCGACGCGGGACTCGGAACAGGCAACGTTTCAATCGGCTGCAAGGCCCTCAACGTATAACGGTCGCTCAGCTGCGAGGCCCCGCGGTCGACGACCGCTGACGCCGCGACGCACGCCGGTAACTGCCGATAAGGACGGAATCGCTCGCCGTCCGAGTGCCGACGCGGATCCCTTCTCAGAGTTTGTCCCGCTTGAGTCGGCCGGCTCGCCGGATTCCCGCCCTCAAAGTAGACATCGCGGAGAAATTCCCTTCGATTCGCGCGCGCGCCGTCGGAATTGGGGAAGAAAGAATCTGTGACACCGCCCGCCGCCGGCCGACAAACAGGGCATGCGATCGACCAGGCCGGAGTTCCCGCGCTCGTCGAACGGGCGAAAGCCTGCGATCACGACGCCTGGGAAGCGCTCTACCAACGTGGGTATCCGCAGCTCTCGGCGTACGCCGCGCGTCGTCTCGACCCCGACCGGGCCCGCGACGCGGTAGCCGAGACGATGGCGCGGGCCGTGGCGAAGATCAAGATGTACGAGGGTCATGGCGCCGGTGGATTCGACGGCTGGTTGTTCGGCATCTTGCGCCACGTCGTGATCGATGCTCACCGCGCCGCCCGACGGGATCGTGAGGGCCCGCCTGTCCTCAGGCCCATCGCGCCCGCCGGCCCGCTCGACAACGTGCTGGAGCAAGAGGAAGCCGACGAGGTGCGGGCAGCGTTCGCGACCCTCGCCCCCGACGACCAGGAAGTGCTCGAGCTGCGCGTCGTGGCGGGACTGAGCTCCGAGGAGGTCGCCGCCGTGCTCGGCAAACGTCCCGGCGCGATCCGTATGGCCCAGTCCCGAGCACTCGAACGGTTGCAACGACGATTGAAGGAGCGGGTGTGACTCTCACTCCGGACGAGCTGTTCGACGCCCTCGGCGTCGCGCTTCGGCCGCCCCCGGTCGAGCCGACCCCCGCGGAGCTCGCCGCGTTGCACCGGATGATCGACGAGCGGTGCGTCGACCGCACCACGGCACGCGTCCCCGCGACGCGCTCCTGGATGCGCCCGTTCGTCGTGGTCGCCGCGGCGGCCGGCATCGTGGTTGGATCCGGCGCTGCCGCCTTCGCTGTCGGAGCCCCCGTACCCCGCCCGATTCGCGCCGTCGCGCACGATGTCGGGCTACCGGTCGACTCGCCGGAGCTCACAGACGCGAAGGGCGCTGCATCCGACTTGCGCATCGTGCTCGCCATCAACGACCCGGCAACCATCAAGCGCGTACGCGCCCGCCTCAACCACAAGCTCGCGGAAGTACCCGGCGACGAGCGCGGCCAGATCGAGCGGGACACAAAGGCGCTCCTGGCGCAAGCCGACCAACAATTGCGGACGGCGGAAGCAACGCAACCCGCTACCGGTGATGGTTCACCGAAGGGCGGAGGGGCGGCCGCGGGCCGTTCCAAGTCTGGGGACGCCACGTCAGGATCGGGAGGCGCGGGATCCAGCGGCGCGCTCGCAGGCGGTTCCGCGACCGGCGTGTCGGGCTCCGGCCCGGGCGCGGCATCACCTCCCGGCCTGACGCTGCCGGGGCAACCGAGCGGTCCGGCAGGATCGGTAGTGCCGCCAGCGCCGCCGCGACCGGCGCCGGCACCCGCGCCGTCGGTGCCACCCGTCGTCGCCCCGCCGGTCGTCGCCCCGCCGGTCGTCGCCACGCCGGTCGTCGCCACGCCGGCCGCGCCTGCGCCCGTCACCATCGCCACCGTCGCCACCGCAGCTGATGTCAGTGCGCCGGTCGTGTCTGCGCCCGTCGTCGCTGCGTCGCCGCCGGTGACTTCGGATCTGGCGGCGTAGCGCGCGCTCCCGACGCGGCTGAGAGCGGCTCAGCCGGCCACGCTGCTCGGTCCGCGTTCCACGCAACCGTGGAACGCTCGAGATTTTCTGTGACGCGGCGGCCGCTCATTCGACGGAGAGGTGCACGCCCCAACGAGGGGCCGCGTCGGAAGGATGCGAATGTTGGAAACCGGCCCGGCCCCCCACAGCCTCGGTCGGGCTCCTCTCGCACTCGTGCCATCGCGCTTGGCCTGGCGACGGGTCGGGGTTCGTGGCGCACCGGAGAAGTCGCTGTAATGCTCGAACAATCGCCAACCGAGGACCGTGGGCGCCGCTGGACACGAGGGCCGCTCCGAGCACATCAGCGACTGGCCGTGTCCCCGGCCGCGGCGAGCACCGCGGACCTTCACCTCGCGCCGGAGCCGGAGCCGGCACTCACGCTGGAGCCGTTCGCGGTCGACAGCACTCGACAACACATCGGCCGGCACTCCAAGGTTCCGACGCTGCGTCGGGCGCTGTACCTGCTGGACGTACTCGCGGTGGGCGCAGCCTGGGTGGTCGCGCTCCAGTCCTCGTGGGGCCCCGAAGTCGGCAACGCCACACCGGCGCGCCTCACGGGTGAGATCACCTTCGTGGTGGCGGCCACGATCGCCGTGATCGGTGCCCAGCGGCTGTACCTCGCCCGCGTGTGCGGGGTGCGCGCGGTCGAGGTCGCCCGACTCGCCCGGGCCGCGGTGCTCTCCGGTTTGGCTGCCTACTTCGGGGCGCGGGCGCTCGGGCTGTCGATCCCCGCATTGCGCCTCGGGGTCGGCATGGCAGCCAGCTTCGTGTTGCTCGCAAACTTCCGTTCGGGCTTCGACTGGTGGCTCAAGAGCGCTCGCGTGAACGGTCGTTTCAGCCGGCCGGTCGTGATCGTGGGCGCCGACGGGGAAGGCATCGAGCTGTTCCGTCTCCTGTCGACGCATCCCGAGCTCGGATTCAAGGTCAGCGGTGTCGTCGGACGGGTCGAGGACGCGGAGCGCTGGGGAAACCGCGTCCCGTGGCTCGGGGAGGTCGACGAGACGCTCGCGGCCGTCCGCGCGGCGGAGGCAACCGGGGTGATCATCGCGGCCGGCGCGGTACCTCCGGTCGAGCTCAATCGACTCGTCCGGTACCTCACCGCGGCCGGCGTGCACGTCCAATGGTCGAGCGGGTTGCGCGGCATCGCGCACCGACGCCTGCGGTCGGTGCCGCTCGCGTACGAGCCGCTCATGTATCTCGAGCCGTTGGGACTGGCGCGCTGGCAGCTCGTGCTGAAGCGCAGCATCGACCTCGTCGTCGCGTCCACGCTGCTCGTCGTGACGGCCCCACTCCTTCTTCTCGCCGCGGTCGCGATCAAGCTGCAGGATGGTGGTCCGGTGCTGTTCCGCCAGGAGCGCATCGGCTACCGCGGCCGGCCATTGCAGCTGGTCAAGCTGCGCACGATGGTGCCCGGCGCCGAGCAGCAACTCGGCGAGGTGCCCAACGACCGCGACGGCGGTCCGCTCTTCAAAGCCGCGGCCGACCCGCGCCGTACCCGCGTCGGCCGCGTGCTCGAGCTCACGAGCATCGACGAGCTGCCGCAGCTGATCAACGTGCTGCGCGGGAGCATGAGCCTGGTCGGACCGCGTCCCGCACTCCGCTCGGAAGTCGACCAGTTCGACGACGAGCTGCTCGAACGCCTCAGTGTCGTTCCCGGCATCACCGGGCTGTGGCAGATCGAGGCGCGCGACAACCCCGCCTTCCACGCGTACCGACGACTCGACCTGTTCTACGTCGAGAACTGGTCCGTCACCCTCGACTTCGCCATCCTGCTCGGCACGATCCGCACAATCATGCTTCGCCCGCTCCAGCGCTCCTGACGGCGCAGCGCACGCCCGCATGTTATGGGTGAGCCGATGAACGACGCGCTCGGCGTTTCGGCATTCTCGACCATCCACTTCTCGCTCGACGACGATCTCGGCTTCTGGAGCTCGGCCGGCATCACCAACGTCGGCCTCTCGTGGCAGAAGCTCGAAGCCGCCGGGCCCGACGCGGCCGCACGTGTTCGAGACGCGGGGCTGCGAATCACCAGCGTCCTGGCACGGGGCTTCCCACTCGACCAACCGAACGAGTGGCCGGCGCACGAAAATCGCCTCCAGACCGCAGTTGAAGCTGCGATCTCGCTCGACGCGGAGTGCTTCGCGATGACGACGGGCTGCGCGGGCGCCATGACGTGGGAGGCTGCGGCCGATGCGTTCGCCGCCGCGACCGAGCCGGTCATCGCATCATGCCGACTGGCGGGAATCCCGCTCGCGGTCGAGCACACGAACTCGCTACGCGTCGACGTGGGCTTCCTCCACTCGCTTCGAGATGCCGTCGATCTCGCTCGCGCGCTCGACATCGGGGTGGTGATGGAGTGCAACGCGTGCTGGGCGGAACGAGATCTCGCGCACACGATCGACGCCGGCACCGACGTCATCCGTCTCGTGCAGGTGAGCGACTACGCGATCGGCAGCTTCAGCACTCCCGACCGGTGCGTCCCGGGTGACGGTGACATCCCCCTGTCACGCATCGTGGGCCGGCTCCTCCGCGCCGGCTATGCGGGCGTGTTCGAGCTCGAGGTCATCGGTCCCCGAATCGAGGCCGAGGGATACGCCTCGGCGATCCCCCGCGCCGTCAACGCTCTGGAGGCGATGCTCGCCGAGGAACAGGCGCGGGTCTGACGGCCACGGCGCCCGGACGCGCCGAACGTCAACCGGCTGCGCTTCTTCCGACACGACTGCCGAGGCGAGCCAGCCGTTCCGCGATCGCGGGGTCGACGGGAGCGTCGGTCCGGTCAGGCCGCGCGGGCGAGCCGGCACTCTCCTCCGGGGTACCGGCGGACGTGTCGGGTGGGCTCGCTGCCCGAACGGCGCGCAAGCCGGCGTTGCGCGAGGCACCCTGATCCGCCAAGTTGAGCACGCGAAAGATCGCAAGGGTGAGCACGACCGTGAGCCCGGACAGCGCCGCGAACTGTACGAGCGTTTCACCGCGGTCGGCACCGGCAAGCACACCGTGGACCGTCCCGGCGCCGAGCACTGCGAAGCTCGAGAGGTGAATGGCATGCCACACGCGCCGCGGCAGCCGGTTCATCATCAACGAGGTGAGCTCGACGATCAGGAGCAGGTAGAACGCCACGATTCCGAAGGTGACGGCCACCGGTCGCCAGCCTGATGCCATGGGCACGAACAGCTCACGAAGTCCGAAGTGCACGAAGCCATCGGCAGCGAGTGCCCCGATGTGCACCGCGACGAAGATGACGGCGAGCGTTCCCAGGTACCGGTGCAGGTCGAGCAGCCAGGCAGGGACCTTGCGCCGGCGCACGACCTTGGCAGAGAGCGTCAGCCCCCAGACGATTCCCGCGGTGACAACGCACCAAGCGACGAGACCCGTCGCCCGCACGACCCACCACCAGAACTGCGGGTCGAGCGTCGCCGCGCTCATGCGACCTCGTCCCGGGCCTCGGCGGCGGCAACCGCCGAGGCGACGACAACGCCGTCGTCATCCACGATCCAGCCCGCGAGCCCGCCACGGTCGAGCAACTCGACACCCTCGATCGGTCCGCTGACAAACGCGGCCTTCGCCCAACCTTCAGCGCGCCACGCCTCTCGGTCGGCGACGATCACTGCCGCGACGCGCCGGTCGGCCGGGGCACCGGTAGACGGATCAATGAGGTGATGTTGCCAACGACCACCGTGCAGCCAACGGCGAAACAGTCGAGTGCTGGTCACGATCGCGCTGTCGGTCAGGTGGCTGGTGAACAACGTGCGCTGCGGATCGAACGGGTCTTCGATTTCGATGTCCCATCCGCCCCCGACCGGGCCGACACCGGCGCATCGAACGTCCCCACCCATGCTGATGCACGCGCCGACCGCGCCGCGCGCGATGAGATCTCGGGAGACGATGTCCGCGGCGTACCCCTTGCCGACGCCGCCAAGGTCCAGCCCGACACCGTCGGGTAGGAGGACCGTACGGCGCGTCGAGTCGATGACGATGGCGGAGCATCCGGGAGTCGGTTGCGTCGTCGTCGGGTCGAGAGCCACGACGAGCTCCAGCGGGTGCCGCCCCGGCGGCCTGATCACGAGACGGCTGCACCCGGAGTCGGCGGGGCGCTCCCGCACCCGTTCGAACGTTTCGTCGTATCCGTAGGCCTCGAGTGAGCGGAGCACGGTGGGATCGAACCGGGCGTCGGTCTCCGCCCACAGGTGGAGCGCCCGCTCGAGCACCTCGATCGTCTCTCCCGCCACCGTCGTGGCCGAACCGCCCGCCGCATTGCAACGCGACACGTCGCTGTCGGCGCGAAACCGGCTCCAGAGGGATTCGAGTCGCTCGATCTTTTCCTCGGCCCAGGTTGTGAGTCCGACCGGACCGTCGACGACCAGATGAACGGTCGTGCCCATGGCCGCGAAGCGATGCCCGGCCCAGGTCACGGGCACTTGGTTCCACTGCACTTGGGCGCTGCCGGTGCGGGAGCCGGCCTCGGGGCAGGAGCCGCGGCGGCGACTGGCGCGGCAGGGGAAGCACCAGCCGCCGCCGGCGGCGATGCTGCCGGACCACTGACCCGTTGTGTGGCAGGACCACGGACCGGTTGCGCCCGCCCCGTGGACGGATCACCCGCCGCGCCACCAACCGATCCTGTGCCTGCGCTGCCCGAACCCGCGGGTGGCGGGGCAGCCGCAACCGGCGGCGGCGCGACCTCGATGGTTCGGTCGACGACCTTCGTCACAACCGTCGGGGGTGGCGTCGCGAGGTTCTGCTTGGTCGACGGCGCCGACGTCTGGGCCGCCATCGCCGCGATCATCAGGAACGTGGCGGAGACTCCGAGGCCGGTGGCCATCACCCGACCCGCGGGCGCAACTCGACGGCGCCTCCTCATCAGTCGTCCCCGTTGCTGCAATGCCAGACGAGATGTTCCTGATCCCATTCCGGCTCTCGACAATTTGCCGGAGCCGCCGGTCTGGCGGTCGGCGGGGCTTGCGTCGTCGGGGGATCCGGTGGTGGCGGCACAGGAGCCGCCGAGGGCAGCGCAGCCCCCTCGACGGGGAGCGCACGCGCCTGGCGGGAGGGTTCAGGCACGGGCGCGGGCGCCGGTGCCGGCGCGATGCCGGATCCGGCACTCACCGT
>DASVIY010000103.1:0-14652 GCA_036386195.1 Acidimicrobiia bacterium
CGCGAAGCAGCTCCCCGGCGCCGGTGGTGTGTGCATCAACGCGGAGAGCGAGCTCGAGGCTGTCGGCATGGCGTGGGGCGCGCTCGCGACGGGCGCCCGGGCCGCGACCGGGTCGACCGGCCAGGGCCTGTCGTTGATGCAGGAGTCGTTCAGCGAGATCACGCTGGCCGAGCTGCCGCTGGTCATCTTCAACATGGCCCGCGGCGGCCAGGACTACTTTCAGGCGACGCGGGGCGGCGGCCACGGTGACTACCGCCATCTCGTGCTCGCGCCGATGGACATCGCCGAGGCGGTCGAGCTCACGCAGCTCGCGTTCCACCTCGCCGACACGTGGCGCAACCCGGTGCTCGTTTACGGCGACTATCTCCTCGCGCATACCCAAGAATCGGTGGGCGTCGCGGCCATCGACTGCGGTGAGGTTGCGGAGAAGACCTGGGCGGTCGACGGCTCGCTCGGCGGATCGGGACACTCCCGCAGCGTGTCGCCGCTCGGCTTCGGCAAGCACGGCCAGGAGAGCCCGGGCATCGAACGTCACCTGCGTCGCATCGCGGCGAAGCACGCCGAGATGGCGGCGGCCGAGACACGGGTGGAGACCGGCTTTGTCGATGATGCGGAGACGATCGTCGTCGCGTTCGGCACCCCCGCGAAGTTCGTCCGCTACGTCGTGCGTCAGCTCCGCGCCGAGGGCGAAGAGGTGGGCTACGTACGACCGATCACGCTGTGGCCGTTCCCGTCCGACGCCGTCGCGGCCGCCGCCGACCAGGCCCGCGCGGTCGCGGTGTTCGAGCTCTGCGCGGGTCAGATGATCGACGATGTGCGGCTGGGCGTGCTCGGGCGCGCGCCCGTCGTGCCGATCGGCGGCATCTCCACTGACGGGTCCGGCTTCGGTGTCGGTCCCCTGCTCGATGCGGAGGTCATCCGGGCCCGGACACTCGCCGTGCATCGCGGCGGCGCCGAGGCCGAGCTGCCACCGCTGCCCGACAACGAACGCGCGTACTAGGAGATTTCGATGAGCAGGAAATCACCGCCGCTCGGACCCGTTCTCGACACGAGCGTGCTGCCCGAGCACGCGAAACAGGTCGCGAGGCTCAAGCCCGACCTGCTGCTCACGCAGGAGCACCACATGTGCCCGGGCTGCGGCGAGCCGCTGGTGCTGCGCGTCTATCTCGAGGCGCTCGAAGAGCTCGCGGTCGCGCAACATTCGATCATGGTTGCCGGCATCGGCTGTTACACGAGCTTCTCGGGCACTGTCGACCTCGACCTGGTGCAGGCGTTGCACGGACGCGCGCCGTCGGTCGCGACAGGGATCAAGCGCATGTTGCCCGACGCGGTGGTGTTCACCCTGCAGGGCGACGGCGACATGGTCAACGAAGGTCTGCAAGAGGTGCTGCACACCGCGGCCCGCGGCGAGAACGTCACCTGCATCCTGCTCAACAACGGCGTGTTCGGCGAGACAGGCGGCCACATGACGGCCACGAGCGTGCTCGGTCAGCGCACCAAGAACTCGCTCGACGGCCGCGACGCCGAGTACCACGGCTACCCAATCCTGATCGGCGATCTCATCGCGCAGCTCCAGGGGGCGACGTACGTGGCGCGCGGGTCGGTGCACAACGCGGGCGCGGTTGCACGCACGAAGAAGATGTTCCGGCGCGCGTTCGAGACGCAGGTGGCGGGGGGCGGGTTCACGTTCGTCGAGGTGCTGACGATGTGCCCGACGGGATGGTTCATCCCGACGGCCGAGGGGCCCGAGTACATGACGTCGACGCTGGGTGAAGTACACATCATGGGCGAGCTCAAAGCTGACGGCGTGGTGCACACCACCGAAGCGCTGCACGCGGAGAACGTGCGCAAGCAGGCCGAGGTCGAGCACCGGCTGGCGTACGGTCCGCTCGACGCCTGATAGGAAGCGTTGATGGACTTCACGTATCCCGCAGAGGCGGAGGCATTCCGCACCGAGTTCCGGGCGTGGCTCGCGGAACACCTCACCGACGAGCTGCGCGGGGCCGGCTTCGACATGGACTTCGACCCCGAAGCGCTGGAGAAGCTGCGCACATGGAACCGGCTGCTCGCCGACGCGCGCTACGCGGCGATCGCCTGGCCCGAGGAGTACGGCGGGCGCGGCGCGAGCGTCATGGACCAGGTCGTGTTCGCGGAGGAGATGCACCGGGCCGGTGCGCCGGGCACCCTCAATCCGCTCGGCCTGTCCAACATCGCGCCGGCGATCATCGAGCACGGCACCGAGGAGCAGAAGCGGAGCTTGCTCCCACGTATGTTGCGCGGCGACGACATCTGGTGCCAGGGCTTCTCCGAGCCCGATGCCGGCTCCGACCTCGCGTCACTCAGCACGTCGGCAGTGCTCGACGGCGATCACTTCGTCCTCAACGGCCAGAAGACCTGGAACACGCTGGGTCACATCGCGAACTGGTGCGAGCTGCTGGTGCGCACGGATTCCGAGGCGCCCAAGCACCGGGGTATCTCGTGTCTGCTCGTCGACATGACGCTGCCGGGCGTCGAGGTGCGACCGCTCACGACGATCACGGGTACGAAGGAGTTCAACGAGCTCTTCTTCACCGACGCGCGCGTGCCGCGCGACGCGCTGCTCGGGCCGTTGAACGAGGGGTGGCGCGTCGCGCTCACGACGCTGACGTACGAGCGCGGCTCCGTGGCGAATCTGCATCTCGGATTGCGCACGAAGATCGCGAGCCTCCTCGACCAGGCGAAGCACACGCCCGTCGGCGGCGGCCGGATGGCAAGTGACGATCCCGTGCTGCGCCAGGAGCTCGCGCAGGTCTACTTGGAGGGCGAGCTGTTGAAGCTGCTCTCCGAACGGGCGATCTCGGGTGCGATCCACGGCCGCGCTTCCGGTCCCGAGTCGTCGATCGCGAAGCTCGTGTGGAGCGAGGCGGAGCAGCATCTCGGCGAGGTCGCCGGCGACGTGCTCGGACCCGATGCGAACGTCGGCCGGTGGGGCCGCGACCGCGTCTACATGCGGGCGCTGACGATCGCCGGGGGCACGACCCAGATCAACAAGGGTGTGCTCGCAACCCGCATGCTCGGCCTCCCCCGCGGCACCTGAGTCGAAGGGCACCAAACCGCTGAGCGCAAGAAGGCCGCCACGCACCGCGATCGTTCACTCGTGGTATTCCCGCCAAATACCGGGCGAATTCCTCGAGTAAACGATCGCGTCGTGAGTCGAGAGGCCGAGGTTGCAGCCCACGTTGTCGGCAGGCGAGATCAGTCGCCTTCGACCGCGGCCTGATCTTCGCCGACGAGTTGCTCGACGCGGGCGCGGAACGTGCGCCACCTGCGTTCGTTGTCGTGCACGAGACCGGCCGAGTCGCTGAGCAGATCGGCTGCGTGCGCGATGAGTTCACCGGCCGAGTAGAGCCGCCGCGGTGCAACACCCGAAGACGCAAGGTCGGCGCGCAGCGCGGCGGGCGTGAAGTCGACGTGATCGAGGACCTCGGCTGCGCGTAAGAGGAGCCGTCCCGTCAGGGTGCTCATGTGCGCGGCCTGCCAGTCGTTGGCGATGATCCGGTGCCGCTCGCCGAGGAGATCGGCCAGTTCCTCGATATCCAGCAACGTGGCCGCGACGTCCCAGGATGCCTGCATTGCCGAGGCGAGCCACTCACCGGCGGCGAGTGAATCTTCGGCCGTCGCGCGAAGGTCTCGCTTGAGGCGGGTGATCTCCGCCGGTTCGTCCTCGCCCTCCATGAACAGCACGCCGTCGAGCTGGAGCGCGGCCGGATCGTTGAGATCCTCAGCGCCTTCGAAGGGACTGAACGGTGTGGGCTGCGCCGGCCGGGTCGTGGACCAACGGTCGGCGAGCGCTTGCAGCGTACGGGCGTGGCGTTGCAGCGCCACCGCCGTTTCGCGCGGCGCGGCAGCGTAGAACTTCTCGTGGTCGCGATGAAACGCCGCAAGGTTCAAGATCGCGCGCAGTAAACGCGACTGCGGATCAGATGGGTTCGGGTCCACGGCTACTTCTTACCTCAACGCGCGAGTCGAGCGGGCGCCGGCACCGGACCAGACGAACGCGCTGGCGGCGGCGATGGCGACCCACTCCCGTGATCGCACGGCCCGCGCGACCGTCGCAGTCCGAGTACTTTCGTTCGAACACCCGGAGGTCCTGCATGAAAGCAGTCGTTGTCTACGAATCGATGTACGGCAATACCCATCTCATCGCCGACGCCATCGCGACCGGCCTGCGAACCGACACCGGCGCCGATGTCGTCGTCGTACCGGTCGATGAGGCCCACGCCGGCGTGCTCGTCGGCGCCGACCTGGTCGTCGTCGGCGGACCGACGCACGCGCACGGCCTGAGCAGGCAGAGCACACGCAAGGCCGCGATCGACGCGGCGCGCAAACCGGACAGCGACCTCACCGTCGATCCCGACGCTGAAGGCCCGGGATTGCGCGAGTGGTTCGACGCGTCGGAACACCTCGCAACGCGGGCGGCGGCATTCGACACTCGCGTCAAGGGACCCGCGACGCTCACCGGGCGCGCGTCGAAAGGTATCGCCAAGAGATTGCGCGATCACGACTGCACGCTCATCGTCGAACCCGAGAGCTTCCTGGTCACGAAAGAGAATCACCTCTTCGACGACGAGGCGGCACACGCGCGCGAGTGGGGTGCGCGGCTCGCGGCCGCGATCGCGGAGCCGCACTGAGACTCGGGCGCGTTCCCGCGCGCGCAGCACCGCCAGAGGGGCGCGGGCGAAAGCGTACGATCGGCCCGGGATGGACGTCCGACGGCTCGTCGCCGAGATCGACACCGACTTACGCGCGCGCGGGACACCGGATCGCGCCGCACACGAGAAGGCGTACTTGAAGAGCGAGCTGGAGCATTACGGCACCACGGTGCCGGACATCCGGTCCGTCGTGAAGACGGTCGGCCGGCGACGCCCCCAGCTCGGCCACGACGACCTCATCGCCGTGGTTGTCACCCTCTGGGCGGCGCCCGTCCACGAACGTCGCATGGCGGCAGTGGAGCTGCTCGAGCGCCATGCCGACCTGCTCGAACCTCGCGACATGGATCTTCTGGAGCGGCTCCTGCGCGAGTCGCGAACGTGGGCGCTCGTCGACGGGCTCGCGGCATCGGTCGTCGGGGATCTCGTGGAGCGCCACCCGGAGCTCGCTGCCGTGCTCGATCGGTGGGCTACCGACGAGGACTTCTGGATCCGCCGTTCGGCCCTGCTCGCGCTGCTCGGCGGGCTGCGGCGGGGGGACGGCGACTTCGACCGCTTCTCCCGGTACGCCGACGCGATGCTCGAGGAGAAGGAGTTCTTCGTTCGCAAGGCAATCGGCTGGGTGCTGCGAGAAACGGCGAAGCAGCGGCCAACCCTCGTCTACGAATGGTTGCTCCCGAGAGCCGGACGAGCGTCGGGGGTGACGCTTCGCGAGGCGGTGAAGCCGTTGTCCGAACAGCAGCGAACGGCCGTCCTCGCCGCTCGTTGAGAGCCGGGGCGCGCAGCGCGTCCCATCGCAACGCCGAGAATCCACTTTGACCGCCCGTAGACTCGGCCGCCTTCGAACCTTGCCCGCCGAGAAGGAGTCACCATGGAGCCGATCCGCTCGCCATACGCCGTGCGCCTGGACATTGATTATCCCGACCGGGATCTCAACCGCGTCACCACCGCGTTCCGGATCTTCGTCGCGATCCCGATCCTGATCGTGCTGTGCGCCGTGAGCGGCGGCACCGTCGGTGGCGGGCCGAACCGCACCGGTTTCGCGATGGCCGGTGGACTGTTGGTGATTGCGCCGCTGCTCATGATCCTGTTCCGTCAGAAGTACCCACGCTGGTGGTTCGACTGGGACGTCGCCTTGCTGCGCTTCGTGAACCGGGTCGGCGCCTTTCTCCTCCTCCTGCGCGACGAGTATCCCGCAACCGACGACGAGCAGAGTGTCCATCTCGACATCGACTACCCCGACGTCCCCACCGACCTCAACCGCTGGCTGCCACTGGTGAAGTGGTTCCTCGCGATCCCGCACTTCATCGTGCTGTTCTTCTTGAATCTCGCCGCCATCGTCGTGGCCCTGATCGCGTGGTTCGCGATCCTCTTCACCGGTCGGTACCCGCGGTGGGCCTTCGACTTCGTCGTCGGCGTGATGCGGTGGCACAACCGCGTGGTCGGCTACGCACTTGCTCTGGTCACCGACCGGTACCCGCCGTTCCGCCTCGCCTGACGCCGGCTGGACGAAGCGGTCGGAACGCTGCGGGTCCTACCTCGATCGTTTACTCGAGGTATTCCCGCCAAATACCAGGCCAATTCCTCGAGTAAACGAGTTATGGCGACCTCCTCGCGTTCCGACTCTTGGGTAATCGCTAAAGCTCGACCCGCCTCGTTAGTTCGGCACGCGGGTGCCGTGCACGACCGTGTTGGTGAACGAGACGCGAACCTGATCACCGTCGGCGACCGGTTCGAAGCCGGTCGCGGGCCCGCCGCCGAGCTCGGCATCGAGTGCCGCGGTGACCGCGGCGCGGTCGGCGGTGTCGGTAAAGATGTGATCGACGGGAATCGTGAACGGGTCCGTCGTCTCGGCGTAACTCAACGGGCCGACCGTGGAACGCATGAGCTCCGCGATCTCGGCTTCGAGCAGCACGCCCGCGTGGGACGGGTCGAGCAGGCGGTGGACCTCGTCGAATGCCTCGCGGACGTCGGGACTCGGCGCCACCATGTCGGCGAGGACGACGCGGCCGCCCGGGCGACACACCCTCGCCATCTCCGCGACTGCTGGTTCGGGACGCGGGAAGTGGTGAAGCGCACCGCGGCACATGACGAGATCGAACGACCCATCCACGAAAGGCAACTCGGCCGCGTTGCCTTCCTGCAGGACCACGTTGGTGATCCCCGCCTCGCGCAGGCGCGCGGCGCCGATCGCGAGCAGCTCGGGCGTCAGGTCGAGACCGATCACTTGCCGGACGTGCGGCGCGGCCTGCTCGGCGGCATGCGCGGCGCCGCACGCGACGTCGAGGACGACCATGTCGGGCTCGAGTGGCTCCAGCCACGCCACCGTCGAGGACGGGCGGCGTGCGAAAGGCGAGTTGTCACCGGCAAAGAGCGGCGCTTGGCGTCTGAACGACCGGCGAACGAGGTCGTCGTGCTCGTGCACCGTCATGGGCTGGTCGCGACGTTCGCTGTGACCGCGCCCATCGGGCCGTCGAGCTCAGTGGGCGTGAGGTACATCGTCTGGCCCACGAGCTCGGTGTGCTCCGCCGCGTCGAGCAGATCGGTGTCGAGCAGCTTGCCGTACGCGCGGGTGCCGTCGG
Organism: Acidimicrobiia bacterium; assembly: GCA_036386195.1. Lineage (GTDB taxonomy): Bacteria > Actinomycetota > Acidimicrobiia > IMCC26256 > JBBRZM01 > JBBRZM01. The sequence continues at coordinate 7,271 of DASVIY010000103.1, forward strand.
GCAGGTCGCACACGACGACCCCCCACTCGCGCGCGCCGTCGCGGCCGTGCACGACCGTGTACGCCGCGACCACCGCGTCGCCGTCGTACGTGTCGGTGATCGCACGAGGCGGCTCGGCGTCGAGGCGCGCTTGCACGCCGGCCTCGTCGGGCGCGCTGATCGGACCGGGCTCGGTCGAGTACACGCCATAGACGTGCTTGGTCATGTGCATGCCGACGCCGCTGACCATCCCGTACGAACCGGGATCGCGGCGCAGCTCGCGCGCCATCGTGGCGATCGAGTGCGAGAGGTAGTCGCTGCCCGCGCCACCGTGGTACGGGAGCCCGCCGGTCACGGTGAGCGCCCTCGTGTCGTCGTCGCCGAGCCCGAGCGCGTCGCGCGCCAGGTTGACGGAGCTGGCGAAGCAGCTGTACAGATCGAGATGCGCGACGTCGTCCATGCCGACGCCCGCCGTTCGCAGGGCCTCGCTCGACGCGGCGGCCATCGCCGGTGAGCGCCACATGTCGGGGTGCTCGGCGACGTACACGGGGTCGGTCGCATAGCACCACCCGCGCAGGTACACGCGCTGGTCGGGCGGGACGCCGAGCGCGTCGGCGGTGTCGTGGGTGGCAAGCATGACGGCCGCTGCCATGTCGACGTCCATGACCGAGACCATGTATTTCGTGTACGGGTAGCCGACCATCCGGTTGGACGGCTCGGCGGTGACGATCTCGTCGGCCGTGCGCGCGATGCGGAACCACGCGTCAGGATTGGCCGCGGCGATCTCGGTGAACGGGGCGAACAGCTCACCGAGCTCGTGGCGGTACTCGTCGAGACCGAGGCCGAGGTGCGCGCGGCGGGCGTTGTCGAAGATCGCGAACGTGAGCCAGGCTTGAAACACGTCGTGCGCGACCTCGGCCGGGTGAAACGGCGCTTCCCAGGGGAACGGCCGTTTCTGCTCCGGCTTGAACGAGTACTTGACGAGCTCCTGCCGTTGCTTGAACGCGCGTTGGGTCGCCAACGCTTCGGCGCCGGTCACGAGTGCGATGTCGAGCTCGCCCTCGAGCATGCGCGTCGCGACGTCGTCGACGAGCTTCTGCGGCGTGGTGCCCCCGATACCCGAGTAGAAGGAGTCGCGCGGCGAGATATCGAGCTGGTCGCTCAGTCGGGCGCACGGATCGTCGTACTGCCACGTCTGGCAGTACACGATCTGGAGACTGTCGAGGCGGTCGAGCGTCGCATTGCCCGCACCGGTGTCGGCGGCGGCGCCCCGCACGACGTCGGCCCACATCTCCAGCGGCTCGGGCGCACCGTCCTCGCCGACATCCTCGCGATGCCACGTGTGCGTGGCGACGCCGATGATGCACGGTGCGCGCCCGTCAACCGGAGGCATCGGCGCGCTACTTACCCTGCCACTTGGGCGGGCGCTTCTCTGCGAACGCCTTCGGGCCTTCCTTGGCGTCATCGGTTTGGAAGATCGCTGACGAGATCGCGCTCTCGTTCTTGTATGCGTCGCGCAACAACATGCCCAGGCCTTCCCAGACACTCTGCTTCGTCGCCTGCACCGCGAGCGGCGCGTTCGCCGTGATGCGGTGCGCGAAGTCGTACGCCTTGTCCATGAGTTGATCGCGCGGCACGATCGCGTTGAGGAGACCCATCTCGTACGCGCGCTCGGCCGGGATCAAGTCGGCGCAGAGGAGGAACTCCATCGCCTGCGGGAACGGGATCTGGCGAGGCAGGCGCACGGTGGTGCCGCCGCCCGCAAAGAGCCCGCGCTTCGGTTCCATGACGGCGAACTTCGCTTCCGGCACCGCCACGCGGATGTCGGCGCCGCCGAGCATCTCCATGCCGCCCGCGGTACAGAAGCCGTTGACGGCGGCAATGATCGGCTTCCAGATCTTGGCGCCGCGCAGCACCGCCTTGCTGCCGTCGTCGATGCGGTAGCCGCCGATCTCGTCGATCTTGCCGTCGGCGATCTGCTGCTGGACCTTCGTGATCTCGGGTACGTATTTCTTCAGGTCGGCACCGGTGAAGAACGCGTCGCCGACGCCGGTGATGATCGCCACCCAGGCCTCGGGATCGTCATTGAAGCGCTCCCAGGCGCTGCGGAGCTGGAAGAAGTGCTCCATGTCGGCCGAGTTCTTCGCCTCGGGACGATCGATCGTGATGACGACGACGTGCTCGTCGTCGAGCTCGTAGTGAATCGGCATGGCCGACACGCTACGTCAGGGAACACGCGACTCGCGCGAGACTGCCGGGCGTGACCGACAGACCGAAAGCCCTCGTCACCGCGCCCTTCCGCGGCGAGGGACTCGAGACGCTCGAACGCTTCGCCGACATCGTGCTCGACCCGTGGATCGACCACCAACCGCTTCGCATCTACAACGCAGAGCAGCTCGCCGAACGGATCGAGGCCGAAGGCGCAAACCTGCTCATCGTCGAGTCCGACTCGGTGAAGGGGCCGGTGCTCGACCTTCCGCTCGTTGCCATCGGATCCTGTCGCGGCGATCCCAACAACGTCGACATCCCGGCCGCGACCGCCAGAGGCATCCCAGTGCTGCGCGCGCCGGGGCGTAACGCGGATGGTGTGGCCGAGATGACCGTCGCGCTGCTCTATGCCGTCAACCGCGGCGTCGTGCGCGCCGACGCCGACGTGCGCGAGGGCGAGGTCTGGCGCGACGGCACGATTCCCTACCAGCGGTTCCGGGCCTGGCAGCTCGCGGGCCGCACGGCCGGTCTCGTCGGTCTCGGCGCGGTCGGTCGCGCGACGCGCTGGCGCCTCGAAGGACTCGGCATGCGTGTGATCGCGTACGACCCGTACTCCGACGAGGCGACGCACACGCTCGACGAGCTGCTGGCGGAAGCCGACGTGGTGTCGATGCACGCGGCCGTCACGCCCGAGACCGAAGGGATGATCGGTGCCGCGCAGTTCGCCGCGATGAAGCCGGGCGCGATCTATGTCAATAGTGCCCGCGCTCCGTTGCACGACACCGACGCGCTCGTCGGCGCGCTCCAGTCGGGCCACCTCGCGGGCGCCGGCCTCGACCATTTCGTCGGTGAGCATCTGCCGCCCGAGCATCCGCTGTGCGCGCTTGCAAACGTCGTGCTCACCCCGCACATCGGCGGCGCGACGTACGACACCGAGGCCAACCACTCGAAGCTCATCGCCGACGGGCTCGAGACCCTGTTTGCGGGCGGCAAGCCCGACAACCTCGTCAACCCGGAGGTGCTCCCGTGAGCGACAAGCTCACCGCGCAGGAAACCAAGGAGATGCTGCTGGCGACGGGTAAGGAGATGCTCACGTCGGGGCTCGTGCACGGCACGGCCGGCAACCTCGCGGCGCGCCTGCCCGACGGCAACGCGGTGCTCACACCCTCGTCGCTCGACTATCTCGACATGACGCTCGACGATCTGGTGGTGTGCGACCCCGACGGCAACGTGCTCGAAGGTGAGCGCAGCCCCACGACCGAGAAGGCGCTGCACCTGAGCGCGCTCCGTCTTCACGACAACATCGACGCGACGATGCACTGTCACGCGAAGTTCGCGACGATGTTCGCGCTGACCCGCCAGCCGATCCCGGCGGTGATCGAGGAGTTCGTCGTTTACGTGGGCGGTGACGTCGAGGTCGCCGACTACAAGACCACGGGTACCGACGAGCTGGCCGAAGAGGTCGCGAAACGCGTCGGTGACCGCGCCGCTGTGCTCATGGCGAACCACGGGCTCTTCGCCGTGGGCAAGACCCCGAAGGACGTGCTCCGAATCGCGCACCTCGTGGAAATCACGGCGGAGATCATCTGGGGCGCGCGCCAGATGGGCGAGATCGTGCCCATCCCCGCCGAGGTCAACGAGCAGTTCGCCGGCTACTACCGCTTCGGCCGCACCGGAAAGTTCTAACGAGCTCGTTCTTGCCTCGCGAACCAACATGTCATGGCGTTTTGCGACGCAAGAATGAATCGGGTGCCGCGCCTCAGCGCTTGCGGAGGACTGTGAGGCCGTCGGAGATCGGAAGCATGACGGTGTCGACGCGGTCGTCGGTGGCGACGAAGTCGTTGAAGGCGCGCATCGCGAGGGTGTTCTCGTCGGTGAGTGACGTGTCGATGATGGCGCCCATCCACAGGACGTTGTCGGCGAGGATCAGGCCGTTGGGCCGGGTGCGCGCCAGCACCTCCTCGTAGTACGCCAGATAGTTGGGCTTGTCGGCGTCGATGAAGGACAGGTCGACCACCTCGTCGCTCGGCAGGCTGCGCAGCGTGTCGAGCGCGGGCGCGATGCGCAGGTCGATGCGGTCGGCCACGCCGGCGCGTTCCCAGTGGCGCTGCCCGATCGCCGTCCACTCCTCACTTACGTCGCAACAGATCAGCTGCCCATCCGGCGGCAGGCCGCGGGCGATGCACAACGCCGAGTACCCGGTGAACGTGCCGACCTCGATCGCCCGCCGAGCGCCAACAGCACGCGCCAGCACGGTCATGAACGCGCCCTGCTCGGGTGCAATCTGCATCATGCTGACATCGCCGAGCGTCGCGGTCTCCTTGATCAGAGCCTCCTGCACGTCGTCGGGTGGCGTGCCGTGCGCGACCAGATAGTCGTGGATCTCGCCGCCGAGGAAGAACGACTTGGGCTCGGCCATCGGTTACGGACTCTCCTGCGTCGGGGGCTCCGGGGCCGGGAGCGTATCGGGCGCAGTGGTGCCGGCGCGGTCCCGCGCCACCTCGACCAACGCATCGGCCGCGAGACACAGCACGGCGAACCACGCCAGCCCGGTGACGCGCGAGAAGTGGCTCGGCCAGTCGAACGTCGGCGGATAGTCGTATCGGACCTGCTGCAACAAGATGTAGCCCGTCATCAACCCGAGCGCGCTCACCGCGGCGACGGGCAGTAGCCGCCAGCCCCGAACCATCGCGACGCCTGCTCCGATACCGACGACCACACCCACGATCGGGCTCGCAATGAACGCACCGACCAGCGCGACGACGGCAGCCGTCAGCCCCACGACGATCCCACTCGGCCGCGCGCCGTTCACGGCGAACGGCGAGCGCAAGACCGGCTGGTCGGGCTGCACCGAACCGGCCGGCACGCGCGCGGCACGCGCCTCACGGCGTGAACGCCGGCGACGCGGGTTGAGCAACACGATCGCGAAGCAAGCGAGCACCCCCAACGCGGAGATGGCAAGCGCGATCCACACCCGGGTTTGGGGAGTCCACCGGAGCTTGACCGTGAGATCGCCGTGGCCCTTGGGCGTGATGTACCAGCCGTTGCTCATGCCGTCGACAAGCTGCGGCGGGCCGAGCGACTTGCCGTCGAGCGTCGCCGTCCACCCTTTGTTGAAGCTCTGGCCGAGGACGAGCCAGAACGGATGACCGGGGTTCTTCATCCGCAGGTCGGCGCTGGTGCGCCCGGAGCCCGTGACCCGTACCGCCGGCGCTGCGGCGTGCGCAGCCGCAGAACCGCCGGTCGAAACCAGCGTGGTGGTGCTCGGCGCGCCACCCGCCGCGGACGCGAGCACGAGCCGGTCGATGTCGAGCCCCGTGTCGTGTCCGAGCCGGGCCCGCACCACGTGCTCACCCTTGCTCAAGGCCACCCCGCTCGCGTCGCACGCCTCGACCTTCATCGCCCCACCGTTCTCGACGGTTGCGGTGTCGCCGATGATGCGCACGCTCAGCGGTTTACCGTCGATGGTTACGAGATCGGTGCGGCACGTCGCCGGAAGGGTCGCAGCCGGGTGCGGCATCGTGACGCCGGGGATGCCGAGCTCGGCGATACCGACCGGCATGCTGATCGGCTGGCGGCTGTAGTAGTCCTTCGTCTTCACATCACGGACGTCGTCGACGGTGACACGCACGGTCTTGCCGGTGACCGGCGCGAACCGCACCGTCTCGTTGACCGTCGCGTTCGGAGTCTTCGAGTCCTGTATCGGCGGCACGTCGACGACGCGGTCGGGTTCGCCGACCGTCGAGATGCGCAAGCGCGTCGGCACCGAATGACGGCCGTCGGCCACGAGGGACAAGTCGAGGTGATCGAACGTGACCGGCTGCGCGAGCTCGTACTCGAGCGACTGGCCGCGCTGCTCGTTGTAGCCCGGGCTCCAGTACGTGGACGGGTCGCCGTCGAGCGCTTTCGCCGCGCGCGCGTTCACATCCCCGGGGAGCCGGCCGGTCGAGCGTGCGGTGACGCCGCCGTGCGCGGCGTCGGGCACGCCGAGGACGGCGTCGATGACGTTGTCGTCGGTGAGGCCGGTGATCCGTGCGGTACCCGAGAGGGCGAAGGCACGCGCCGTCGGCAGATCGAAGACCCGCGCAAGCGCAACCTCTTCGTCCTGGCGCACCGGCTCGGCGGGATTCGCGCGCAGACGGGTCATGACGAGCGTCAGCGGATGGCTGAGCGAAGCGGCACCGGTCGCGCGCAGGAGGTCGACCGGCATGCGGATCAACTCGTCGACGCGCTGGCCGCCGATTCGCAGCTCCGCGAGCCCGACCGCGCTGACGCCCACGTAGTCGGCCCGCTTGCCGGTGTTGGTGTCCTTGATCTGGAACTCGACCTTGTGGAACGTGCGTGACGGGAACGTCACGGTCTGGCCGGCGGCCGTTCGCGACGACGGATCGAGATCGACGGTCACGGGTGCGCCGCCGTCGAAGCGCAGGGTCGCCCGCGTGATGTAGCGGTCGCGGGTCTTGGTGATCGGCTGCACGAGATTGACGCGGTCGGTGGTGACGTCGTGGCCGAGGTCGATGACGAGCTTCTGGTTGGTGACGTCGGCGAACGCGCCGGTGCGCCACGCGGTCGACGTGTTGCCGTCGAACGCGTTCGCGGGGCGGTCTTCCGGCGTGTACGACACCGGGTTGCCGTAATCGGTCGCCATCACCGACTTCACCCCGCGCTGCTCGGCGACGGTGCGCGTGTCGTCGCCGGTGCCGGGAAACACGTCGAGGCGCGCGTCGGCGGGGTCGACCTTGATCGGCTTCTCCCCTGCGCGCTCCGTGTAGCCCGTGTTCTCGCGAATCGTGCCCCAACGCCGGGCGCGACGACGGTTGGTGTCGGTGACGACCAGCGCCGCGCCCTGTTGCAACGCGCGGCGCAGCTCGGGTTGCCGGCCGCGCAACGACGCCGAGTACTGAATCAGCTCGGTCCCGTTGATCACGCCCGCCGCGGCCGCGTCGACCAGGCCCTCCCCGTCGCCTGCGACGAGGACGGGGCTGCCGGGATTCGCGGTGCGGATGATCTTCTGCGCATCCTTGACGGGAAAAACCGCGACCGGCGGCGGCCACGGAGCGTTGGGCGGCGTGGCGAGCTCGATCTCGTCGATCAGCGGCAGGCTCGCCGGCGCGCGGTTGGGCACGGCCGGGCCGAATGCCTGCGGCGTGCCGAGCCCGGGCGGGGGCGTCGGCTGGAACGCCGCCCACAGGGTG
>DASVIY010000104.1:0-3671 GCA_036386195.1 Acidimicrobiia bacterium
CGAGCGGGGCGCAAACGCCGCCCAGACCCCCACCTCGAGCGCAACCAGCGCAAGGACGGCGAGCACCACGCGTTGCCAGTAGTCACGCACGTTCCGCCTCCTCTTTCCGCATGTCTTCGATGACCGCCGGCCAGCCCTCACGCGCGCTCGGAGCGTCGGGCGCCCAGCCGGTCGCGTCCTTGAACCGCCGGTTCGAAACCCGCTCCGAGCGCCGGAGTGCGGCCGTCTTCGATCCCCCGAGCTTGGCGAGCGTGGCCGCCGACCACCGCGGCCGCGCCGCACCAAGCGCGTCGGCAAGCGCATCGAAATATTCGCGACACCGGAGCGGCTCGTCGTCGACGACGTTATAGACCCCCGCCGGCGCCCGGAGCGCCGCGACGACCGCGCGCCCGGCGTCGTGCGTCGTGATCGAAGACGTGTACGCATCAGGGGGTGCGACCGCCATTGCGACCTGCCGGCGCGCGGCGCGTACGAAGTCGATCGTGTGGGTGCTGTCGGGACCGTAGAACATGCCGAACCGCAACACGACACCCGTGCGACCCGCGTCGGTGAAGCGCTGCGCCTGCGCTTCCGCATCTACGACGGTACGCGCATACGAGGTGACGTCGAGCGGTGTCGACTCGTCGATCCACGAGTCACCACCGTCGGGGTACATGAACGCGATCGACTCCTGCGCGTAACGCTGCACGTCGGTCGCGAGCGCGGCGTCGACGAGGTTGCGCGACGCCTCGCGCCGGATGCGATCGTTGTCGGACCACGCCCCCGGCAACAAGGCGCGACTCGCGCGGGGAATGCGCGTGGCGAGGTGGCACACCACCTCGTAATCGCGCACCGCGTCGGTGAGGGCGGCACGATCGAAGAGATCCACGGTGACGGGCGTGGCGCCGAGCTTCTCGACTCGAGTGGCCTTCTCGGGGCCGCGCGCGACGCCGGTCACCGCGTGGCCCGCGGCAACAAGCTGCTCGACGGCGCGCCACCCGAGCACGCCGGTCGCGCCGGTGACGAACACCTTCATCGGACGACCTCCTGTGACCGGGGGCCCCGCCAACCGAGATGCTCGCGCGCCATCACCGAGCACGCCGGACCGGAGCGCGTTACCGTCCGTCCGGAACGGACCCGAAGGGGGGCGACATGGAAACGTGGGACTTGGTTGCCGCGGAGCGCAACGATCTCGCCGATCTGCTCGAGACGCTCAGCGAACAGCAGTGGAACACCGAAACCCTGTGCGAGGGATGGAAGGTGCGCGACCTCACCGGGCACCTCGTCGAGGGGGCCGAGAAGCTCAAGTGGGGCCGATTGATCGGTGCGATGGTGAAGTCGGGCTTCCGCATCAACGTCATGCTCGACCGCGGCGCGCGGGAGATGGGCGCACTGCCGACGCCCGACCTCATGAAGCGCATGCGCGAGTCGGCGGGTTACCAGTTCACGGCACCGGGCGTGAAGCCCATCGGCATGCTGGCCGAGACCGTGACGCACAGCCAGGACATCCGCCGCCCGCTCGGCAAGCCGCGTCAGATTCCCGAGGAAACCCTGCGCATCTCGCTCGATTACATGGCCGCTCAAGGAGCGAGCGTCCTGCCGAACAAGAAGCGCATCGCGGGCCTGAAGCTCCAAGCGACGGATCTCGACTGGACGCACGGCGACGGGTCGGTGGTCACCGGTTCGGGCGAAGCTCTCCTCATGGCGATCGCCGGGCGCAAGGCCGCGCTCACCGATCTCGGCGGTGAAGGAGAGGACACCCTCGCGTCGCGCCTGTAGTCACAAACAGCCGGACGCAGCCGCGTGCGCGTGACGGCCGTGCCCTTTGACGCGTTCGCCGCATGGCCGTAGCGTCGCCGATCGTGGCAGGCGAGCGGCTCCTCGAGGGCAGGGTGGCGTTGATCACCGGAGCCGCGTCGGGTCAGGGCCGTGCCGCGTCCACCTTGTTCGCGGAGCACGGCGCGCGGATCGTCATCGCGGATCTCAACGACGACGGCGCGGCCGAGACCGTCGGCCTCGTCGAAGAAGTGGGCGGGAAGGCGGTCGCGGTGCACGCCGATGTGTCACGTCGCGCCGACAACGACGCGATGGTGGCGGCGGCGGTCGAAGCGTTCGGACACCTCGACGTGCTGTACAACAACGCCGCGATCCAGATGTCGGGGCGTCTCGTCGACACCACGGAGCAACAGTGGGACGCTGCCATCGCGACCAACCTGAGCGCGATCTTCTGGGCGTGCCGGGCCGCGATGCCGCATCTTCGTGACGGCGGCGGTGGCAGCATCATCAACACCGCGTCGGTGCTCGGCCTGGTCGGCTCAGACGGCTACGCCGCATACGGAGCAGCCAAGGCGGGCCTCGTCGCGCTCACGCGCCAGCTCGCGACCGAGCACGGGCCCGAGGTGCGGGCCAACGTGATCGCCCCGGGGTCGATCGATACACCCCGGTTCCGCAGAGTTGCGGCCGAGATGCCAAAGGGCGACGAGTTCGTCGCCGGCCTGCTCGACGCGATCCCGATGCACAGGTTGGGAGTCGCGCCCGACATCGCCGGCGCGGCACTGTTTCTCGCGAGTGATCTCTCGGCGTACACGTCAGGTGCGGTCATCCCGTGCGACGGCGGCTTGGCGGCCTTGCGGTGAGCACACGATTCATCGGCAAGACCGCGGTCGTGACGGGCGGCGCGTCCGGGCTCGGCGAGGCCATCGCGATCCGGCTCGCGCACGAGGGGGCCCGCGTCGTCATCGCCGATATCGACGAGATCGGGGCACGCCGCGCCGCCGACTCGATCGCCGCCGATGGTGGCGCGATCGAGGCCATGATCGTCGACGTGGCCAGCGAGGGTGAGGTTGCCGCGCTGTTCGACTCCGTGCTCGAACGCCACGGTCGCGTCGACGTGCTGGTGTGCAGCGCGGCGGTCGAGTTCCGCGCCGATCTCGATGCCACGACCGATGACGACTGGCAGCGCGTCCTCGATGTCAACGTCAAGGGACCGTTCCTGTGTCTGAAGCACGCGATTCCGGGGATGGTCGCGACGGGCGGCGGGTCGGCGGTGCTGCTCGGGTCGGTGCTCGGGTCGATCGGGTCACCCGGCTTTGCGGCGTACTGCGCGTCGAAAGGCGCACTCGTCAACCTGGCCAAGCAGGCCGCGATCGAGCACGCCCCCGACGGCGTGCGCGTCAACGTGGTCTCACCGACCGCGTGCGAGGCCGGACTGTTCCTCAAAATGGTCGAGCAGGCGCCCGATCCCGACAAGATCAAACGCTTCGTCGCCGACCGCACACCGATGAAGCGACTCGGCCGGCCCGGAGACGTGACCGAAGCGGTGCTGTTCCTCGCGGGCGACGAGTCGAGCTTCATCAGCGGCTCCGTGATCCCGCTCGACGGAGGCCTCGCGGCGAGGCGGATGTAAGCGCGATGAGAGACGGGCGGCGGATCCTCGATGCCGACGCGCACGTGATCGAGCCCGCCGGCGTGTTCGGGGCCGCGCAGACCCCAGGGTCCGAGCCGATGGATCTGCCGCCGACGACGCCGCGCGTGCCCGTCGGCGACCTGAGCAAGCTCGACGACTTCCTCGCGTCCCATGCCTCGGCCGCGGAATACCTGCGCTGCCTCGACAAGGAAGGCATCGACGCGGTCGTGCTCTACCCGTCGATCGGGCTCTTCGTGCCGTTCCAACCCGAGCTCGATCCACAGGT
>DASVIY010000105.1:0-3318 GCA_036386195.1 Acidimicrobiia bacterium
GGTCTCCAGGTGTCGGATACGCACGGGATGAAGGTGCTGCACCGGAAACAGGTCGTGTCGATCGCCCGGGAATGCCACTTCGGGAAGGAGCTCTTCGACACCGAGCTGATCCTGCGCGCGGAGCGCACCGGGCTCCATACCACCGAGCTTCCGGTGACCGTGCTGCAACGCCGGCCGTCGCGCACGCCAATCTGGCGGCGTGTGCCGCGCACCGTGATCGGCCTGGTGCGGTTGCGTGTCGCGCTCCGTCACGTTCCGCGCCAGTGACGACGGTCGTCGCGGGATCGTTGTGCCCGCCGGGGCTGCCACGACCCGGCTGGCTCGCGATCGACGATGGCGGCTTCATCGCCGAGGTCGGCGTCGACGCACCGCCGCACCGTCCCGACATCGATCTGCGCGACACACTGCTCGCGCCGGGCCTGGTGGACCTCCAAGTGAACGGACTCGCTACGAACGACCTCGCGACCGCAGAAGATGAGGGATGGCGCGACGTTGGCGCCGAGCTGTTGCGGCGCGGCGTCACCTCCTACCTCCCCACCTTTGTGAGCGCGCCACTCGAGCAGTATCCGGCGATGCTCGAACGGGCCGCAGCGGCGCGCGCTGCGGGCGACGACGACAACAACCCGGGTGCGGCCATCCTCGGCGTGCACCTGGAGGGACCGTTTCTCGGGCTCGCGCCGGGCGCGCACCCGCGCGACGCGATACGCACCGCCGACACCGATGCGCTTGCCGCGCTGCTCGACCGCGTCCCCGACCTCGTCCGCATGGTCACCCTTGCGCCCGAGGCCGATCCCGGCTGTGACGCGATTCGCCTTCTGGCGGCGCGTGGAGTGACCGTGGCGCTCGGCCACTCCGTCTGCACGTACAACGAAGCCGTGGCGGCAACCGACGCGGGCGCGTCGGTCGTGACCCATCTCTTCAACTGCACCGGACCGATGCACCACCGCGAGCCGGGGCTCGCCGGCGCGGCGCTCGACGACGACCGCCTCACGCCGACATTGATCGCCGATCTGGCGCACGTGCACCCGGCGGTAGTGCGCGTCGCGCTCATGGCAAAAGCGAATGTCGCCGTCGTGAGCGATACGGTCGCGACGGGTGCGGGCAGCGTGATATCGAGAGACGGTGCGGTCTGTCTCGGCGATGGCACGTTCGCGGGTGCGACCACGACGCTCGACGGCGCGCTCCGCAACCTCGTTGGGATCGGTGTGCCGGTGGAGCGGGCGGTCGAGGTGACGAGCACGATCCCGACTCGCCTGCTCGGGCTCACCGACCGCGGAAGCCTCGAGGCCGGCCGGCGCGCGGATGTGATCGCGCTCGACCCCTCGACCCTGGCCTTGCGCGGCGTGTGGCGCGCCGGACGGAACGTTTCCGCTGGTTGACGCCACGCGTTGGTACGGTGCTCGGGTGAATCCGGAGCATCGGCCGTGAGCGTCGCGATCTTCGTGACGTGTGTCGCGGACGCCCTGTTCCCCGATGTCGGGGTGGGCGCGGTGCGGCTCCTGGAGGTCGCGGGCTGCACGGTCGAGTTCCCGCCGGCACAGACCTGTTGCGGACAGCCCGCCCTCAACGCCGGTGAGCCCGAGGCCGCCGTGCGCCTGGCCCGCCACTTCGTCGACGTGTTCGAGGAGTACGACGCGATCGTGGCGCCGTCGGGCTCGTGTGCGGCGATGGTGCGCCATTGGTACCCGCAGATTCTCGACGGCCGGTGGCAGGCACGCGCCGAAGCGGTCGCCGCGAAGACGTACGAGTTGACCGAGTACCTCGTCGAGCAGCTGGGGCGCACCGATCTCGGCGCTCACATCGACGCGCGCGTCACGGTGCACGACGCCTGCCACATGCTGCGCACGCTCGGCGTCAAGGAAGCGCCACGCCGGCTGCTCGGAGGTGCCGGCGCGGAGATCGTCGAGATGGTCGAGCCCGAGACCTGCTGCGGCTTCGGCGGCACGTTCGCGGCGGCCCATGGCGAGATCTCGGTGCCGCTCGCCGACGACAAGCTCACGCACGCAGCCGCGACAGAGGCCGACTACCTGGTGAGCTGCGACCAGTCGTGCCTGATGCACCTCGCGGGCCGCCGCCGCCGCACCGGAGTCGGGCCGCGGCCCGTCCACCTGGCGACGCTCCTGGCCGAAGGGCTGCCGTGACCCACGGGCTCGTGACACCCGGCCGCACGCTCAAGGAACGGGCAACGCGCGCGGTTGCCGACCCCGAGCTCCAACGCGCGCTGCACAACCTCGATGTGCGCCTCTTCACCGCCCGCGCCGTCGAGGACAACCACCGGGCGCTGAAGGACACGGCGGCGGCGCTCCGGCGCGAGACGCTCGCGGATCTCGACGGATGGCTCGACACGCTCGAGGCGACGCTCGTGTCGCTGGGCGTCACCGTGCACCGTTGCGCGACACCCGATGACGCGCGTCGCGTGGTGCTCGACCTCGCGCGCCGCGAGGGCGTGCAGCGCGTGGTCAAGTCGAAGTCGATGGCAACCGAGGAGATCGACCTGAGCGACACGCTCGAGGCCCACGGCGTGGAGAGCATCGAAACCGACCTCGGCGAGTACATCGTGCAGCTCGCGGGCGAGCGCCCGTCACACATCATCACCCCGGTGATCCACAAGACGTTGCCTCAGATTGCCGGCGTGCTGTCACGCGAGGCGGGCGCTCCGCTGCCGGTCGAGCGCGAGGCGCTCACCGAATGGACGCGCGAGAAGTTGCGGGCGAAGTTCGTGGCGGCCGACATGGGCATCACCGGGGCCAACTTCGTCGCCGCCGACACCGGCACGATCGTGGTCGTCACCAACGAGGGCAACGGCCGCTTCTGCACGTCGCTCCCCCGCATCCACGTGTGCGTGATGCCGATCGAGAAGGTCGTGCCGCGATTCGCCGATCTCGCGACGCTGTTGCCGCTGCTCACGATGAGCGCAACGGGTCAGCGCCTGTCCAACTACGTCTCGATGGTCACCGGGCCGCGACGTGCGGGCGAGGTCGACGGTCCGGAGCAGCTGCACGTGATCTTTCTCGACCACAATCGCCGGGAGCTGCTCGGCACCCGGTACGAGTCGATGCTCGCGTGCATCCGGTGCGGCGCGTGTCTCAACGTGTGTCCCGTCTACCGCAAGATCGGCGGTCACGCGTACGACTCGGTGTACTCGGGGCCGATGGGCAAGGTCCTCACGCCGTTGCTGAGCGCGGGTGCCGACGGACGCGATCTTCCGGGCGCGTCGTCGCTGTGCGGCGCGTGTGCCGAGGCGTGCCCGGTGCAGATACCACTCGCTGACCTGCTGGTGCGGTTGCGCGAAGACCTCCGTTCGCCGGGTTCTTTGGT
>DASVIY010000106.1:0-5961 GCA_036386195.1 Acidimicrobiia bacterium
ACCAGTCGCCCGTGAACGTGTCGCCGGTCTCGGTCTGTAGCGCGCGCAGACCGGACATCCCCAGGAAGACGACGCCCAGCCCCAGAAGGAGCGAACCGGCGACACCGAGGCCGAGGTAGCGGCCGAGCTTCTGGAGCGGAACGACTGTCTCCTGCTTGAAGTAGGCGACCACCAGCTCCCACAGCTCCGCGACCATTTGCGGCAGCGGTGGTATCGGCGGCGCGCTCGCCCGCGGCGGGCCCGGTGGCGTTGCGGCGCCGGTGTCGATTGGCTCCACGGTGGCTCCTCGCAATCAATCTCTCGGTGGCACGGGCGGGCCGGAGTCGGGCGGGGATTGTCGCCGCAGTCACCGTCCTGCGCAAGCGTGCCCCGAAACGAGCGGTCAGGAACGACTCGGGGCCGGAACCGGAACCAGTGTCTGCGCGGGCGGGCCGTCGGGATAGCCGGAGATCGTGAGTGCCACCAGTTGGCGCAGGCCGATACCCGCCACCTCGGGGAACAGGCCGTTCGCGAGCAGCGAGAACTCGAGGGGCGTCCTGAGGTCGAGCAACCCGACGAGGCCGGTCACACCGTCGAGTGATCCGGTCTTCGCCCGGAGCTTCCCCTGGAGCGGTGTGCCCACGAAGCTCGGCGCGAGCGTGCCGCTCTCGCCGGCGACCGGGAGACCGGTCCGCAACGCGGCGAACTCGTGCCGCGCGCCGAGATGCAACGCGCCGAGCAGCAACGCGCACGTGGCCCGGTCGTCGCGCGCGAGACCCGAACCGTCGAGCATGACGAGCCCTTCGGTCGGTAGCCCGAGAGCAGCGAGCTTGGCCGCGATGGCCCGGGTGCCCGCGGCCGTGGTGCCCTGGTTGCTTGCATGCGCGCCGATCTCGCGCACGAGCAGCTCTGCCGTGAGGTTCTGACTCGAACGCAACATCGCGCCGATGATGTCGGCAAGCGGCGGTGACGTGGCGCTCGCGATCTTGGTCGCGTTGGGCGGCGGATCGGAGTGGCCGGGGAGCCCGTCGACGGCGACGCCCCGCTCGATGAGGAGCCGGGTGAGCTCGGCCGCTGCGTACACGGCGGGGTCGTCGGCAGGAGTCTTCTTGCCTTGAAACTCGGTGAGCCCCGCATTGACGGTGAGCGCGCCGAGCGGGCCGACCTCGCCGTCGGTGCGGTAGTCCGGTTTCCAGCCCGGGAGGTAGCGCAGCTGCTCGTATCGCGCGTCGCTGCCTTGGACTCCGCCGGTCACGCGTTTCACGCCTTGGGCGACGATCGCGTCGGCGAGCGCGGCCATCGACGTGGTGGCGTCGCCGCGGGTCCCGGGTTCGGATTGGAGGAACGCGTCGTAATCGGGCGTCGCGAGCCCGGGATCGCCTGCGCCGACGAGCCAGAGACGGTCGACGGTGCCCCCGCCGGGCGGCGCCGCGGCAACGGCACTGGTCTCGTACTTGAAGTCGGCGCCGAGCGTCGCGAGCGCGGCGGTCGCGGTGAGGAGCTTCACGGTCGATGCGGGCGCGAGTGGCCGCGCGGGTGACCGGCTCGCGACGGTGCCCGCGCTGCCGTTCACCATCACGCACGCGTCGGTGCCCGCGAGCTGCGCGTCGAGTTGCGTCTGGAGGCGCGCGGCGGACACGAGGTCCACGATCGGCTCCGGCACGCGTCGCGCGGACCACACCGGTGTCGCAAGGGAACGCCCTCGGCCGGCCGCCTTCGCTGTGCTCGGCGCGTACAAACCGACGCCGAGGCAAACGGCTGCCGCAAGCACCAACACGACGACCAGTACCCGGCGCCGGCCGTCAGTGATGAAGCGAGGATCCTTCACTCGGTGCGGGCCCGCCGGCGGCGGAACCGGGCGTCGCGCCACAGGTGCTCGAGCGCGTTGACAGCGCGATTGGCCGACGGATAGCAGAGCCGGCCGGTCTCGCGGACGCTGCGCGGACCGGCATTGTCGGGGTCGGTGACCGCGAGCTCGGTCGCCGTGAGGATCGGCTTGCCCGCCGCGGCGGACGCATCGGCGGCCGCGCTCGCGAAACGGGCGTCCTGACGCTCGTGGTACGCGGCGATGCGTTCGAGCCCGTGGTCGGGAAAGAAGCGGCCCGCGCGCATCATGCGCGCCTGGTTCGATTGGATCCCGAGCCCGAGGTAGATCACCGCGTCGATGCCTTCATGGTTCACAACGAGGTCGAGGACCTCGGGGATGGTGTCGCGCGTCTCCGCACCGGCCAGATCGATCGGGTTGTTGCGGCTCCACCGGGGCGGGAGCTTCTCGTCGAGCGCGGCGCGCAAGTCGTCGGGCAGCGCCACCAGGTGCAGCTCGCTGCGGGCGATGGCGTCGGCCGCGACGACGCCCCAGCCGCCGGCGGTCGTGACCACCGCGACCTTGGGCCCGTTCGGGCGAGGCTGGGTGGCGAACGTCGCGGCGGCTTCGAACGCATCTTCGACGGTTGCCGCGCGCGCGACCCCTGCTTGGCGGCACGCGCCGTCGAACACCCGGTCGTCGGTTGCGAGGGCGCCGGTATGCGACGCCGCGGCGCGCTGTCCCCCGCTGGTCGTACCCCCCTTGAGGATCACGACCGGTTTCTGCGCCGTCACCGCGCGGATGCGTTCGAAGAACTCGCGGCCCTGCGCGACGCCTTCGACGTACGCGAGCGCGACGGCGGTCTCGGGGTCGCTCGCGTAGTAGTCGAGGAAGTCGGGCACCGTCACCGCGGCCGCATTGCCCGCCGACACCGCGCGGCTCACCCCGACGCCGGAATGCACGGCGTAGTTCTCGAATGACGAGATGAAGTTGCCCGACTGGCTGGCGATGGCAATGTGACCGCGCGGCGGGTAGGGCGCCACGATCTGCGCACACAGCGACGACGGCGTCGACACCACGCCCTGACCGTTGGGGCCGGCAACGAGCAGTCCGAGCTCGTCGGCCAGCGCCACCAGCTCCTGCTCGGCCTTGCGCCCCGCGTCGCCTGCCTCGCCGTAACCGCCCGATGTGACAAACGCGGCGCGCACACCCTTGGCGGCGCACGCGCGGAGCAGCTCGGCGTTGGCAGATGCAGGCGTACAGACGAAGACGAGGTCGGCTGCGCCGTGGGGCAGCTCCTCGATGGATGTCATCGCGTGCACGCCGAGGATCTCGCCGCCGTCGCGGTTGGTCGCGAAGACAGGGCCGGCATAGCCGTTGGCGAGGATGTTATGGAGCCCGACGAAACCGAACTTGCCCGGATGGCTCGACGCACCGGCGACGATGACGCCCCTCGGATCGAACAATGCCGCGAAGCGCGGATCGGTGGCGCGCATCAGAGCGCCGCGTCCTTGTCGACCATCTCGACCAACGCGTCGACCGCGACCGGACGGCCGTCGACCACGATGAGGGGATTGACGTCGACCGCGCGCACGGCGGGATCGTGCTGCGCGAGCTCCGAGAGCGCGAGCAGCACGTCGACGAGCGCGGCGCGGTCGACGGCCGGCTCGCCACGGAACGGGCCCAGCAGCCGTTGCGTCGCCAGGTCGTCGAGCATCTCCTCCGCGTCGACCCGGTCGATGGGCACGAGCCGGAACGACACGTCGGCGACCGCCTCGGTCAGGATGCCGCCCATCCCCACCATCACGCACCGGCCGAAGTGCGGATCGTCGGTCACGCCCGCGATCAGCTCCCGGGTACCGGACAGCATCGGCGCGACTAGGAGCTCCACCGCACCGTCCTGCGGCGCCGCCGCGGCGAGCAGCGCCTCCCCCGCCGCGCGCACGGCCGACTCGTCGGTCAGGCCGAGCCGAACGAGCCCGCGTTCGGTCTTGTGGGCAATCGCGGGGCCGCACAGCTTCACCACCACCGGGAAGCCGATCTCCACCGCCGCATCGACCGCGCCATCAGCCGTGTCGGCCGTGCGCTCGTCGACGACGGCCACGCCGTGCGCGGCGAGCAAGCGCTTCGATGCCGCCTCTGACAGCGTGGTCATCGGGCCGGCAGCTCAGACGGCGGAGTCGCGGTCGCGCCAGAACTCGTCGCGCAGCAGGCGTTTGAGAATCTTGCCCGCCTCGGTGCGCGGGAGCTCGTCACGCACCTCGTACTCCCGCGGGCGCTTGTAACCGCCGACTCGTGCGTCCACGAAGCTGCGGAGCTCGTCGAGGTCGAGCGTCTCCCCCGGCTTCGGCTGTACGACCGCGTGCACCCGCTCGCCCCAGTCGTCGTCGGGCACGCCGAACACGGCCGCATCGAGGATCTGCGGATGCTCGTGCATGACGGCTTCGATCTCGGCCGGGTAGATGTTGACGCCGCCCGAGATGATCATGTCGGTCTTGCGGTCGCAGATGTAGAGGTAGCCCTCGTCGTCGGCATAGGCGACGTCGCCGACCGACTTCCACAGGCCCCGCTCGTCGATGTCTTCACCTTCCCCGGCGTCTCCGAGCTGGCTCAGCCGCTCGTCGGTCGCGTGATAGCCGTCCATCGCCAGCCCGCTGCGAATGTACAGCTCCCCGGGATCGCCGAGCGGCACCTCCGCACCGTCGTCTCCGACGAGCTTCACCTCGATCTTGCCGTACAGCCTGCCGCAGGAGCCGGGCTTGCGGAGCTGGTCTTCGGGCTGGAGCACGGTCACGATGCCGAGCTCGGTGGAGCCGTACACCTCGTAGAGGAACCAGTCACCGAGCTTCGCGATGATCTCCTGCTTCAGCGCGTACGGCACCGGTGCCGCGTTCGCGATGAGGCAACGCATCGACGACAGGTCGGCGCGGTCGAGCTCACCCGGTGCTTGGGTGACGATGCGCTTGAGCTGCGTGGGCGCGGAGAACGTGTTGGTGATCTCGTGCTCCTTCACCAGGCGGAGCCATGCGATCGGATCGAACTTGCGCAACACGACGATCGGCGACGCCAGCACGTGGTTGAGGGCGGCGAAGGCAAGCGGCCCCGAGTGGTACAGCGGCCCCGTGGTGAGGTGGACCTCGTTCGCGAACTGCAAGCCGAGCTCGCCGAACAGCGCGAAGACGGTCATCGGGTCGGTGGTGGTGCGCAGCGCGCCTTTCGGCTTGCCGGTGGTGCCCGACGTGTAGATCATCTGGGCGCCGGCCGCGGAAATGTCTTGCGCCACGGGTTCTTCATCAGGCCGGCCCGCGAGCGCGTCGTCCCACCCGACGAAGCCATCCGGCACGTCGCCGCCGAAGACGAGGACCTCGCGGACCTGCGGGAGCCGGTCTCGGACCTCGGCGACGAGTGGCGCCTGCTCCGCGTCGACGATGACGAGCGTGGCGTCGGAGTTGTCGATGACGTACTGCATCTCGTCGGCGTTGAACCGGTACGAAAGCGGCACCGCCACCTGGCCCGCCTTGCGGGCCGCATGGAGGATGATGATCGCTTCGAGCGAATTCGGCCCGCACCACACGAGTCGCTCACCCGGTTGGATGCCGAGGTCGCGGAACGCGCCGGCAAGGCGGTTGACCGCCGAGTTGAGCTCCGCGAACGATGTGGCCGACGGCCGCGCACCACCGGCCTCGTCCACAATGACCGCGGCCTTGTCGCCGCGCGCGGCGGCATGCACTTGTAAGACGTCTGGCGCTCTGCTCATCGGTCGGGACCCCCCAGAAGCGCCGGTATCCTACCGCTGTGGCCGGCGCGTCTTTCGAGCGCGGTCTCTGTTTGAGGATGCCGTGCTGACAATCGTGATGCCCGCGCACAACGAGGCCGGCTTCCTCGAGACCGCCGTGCGTGACGTGACAGACGGATTACGGGTGCAGGACCGCCCGTTCGAGCTGCTCCTCATCGAGAACGGATCGACCGACGGCACGCCGGCGCTTGCCGATCGTCTCGCGCGCGCGATTCCGGAGATGTCGGTGCACACCCTGCGTGCCGCCGACTACGGCGAGGCGCTCCGCACCGGGCTCCTGACGGCGGAAGGCGACGTGGTCGTGGTGTTCGACGTCGACTATTACGACCTCGATTTCCTCGCCTGCGCCGTCGAGGAGCTCGAGCACACTGATGCCGCGATC
>DASVIY010000107.1:0-2769 GCA_036386195.1 Acidimicrobiia bacterium
GTCTCGGAGTCGGTGACGCGCAGCCCTTCGATGAACTCGGGCTCCTTGCCGAGGCGGCGCATCAAGTCGCTGATCTGGGGGCCCCCGCCGTGCACGACGACCGGGTTCATGCCGACCAGGCGCATGAGCACGACGTCTTGCGCGAACAAGTCGGCGAGCGCGGGGTCCTCCATCGCGTGCCCGCCGTACTTCACCACGACGGTCTTGCCGGAGAACTCTCGGATGTACGGCAACGCCTCCGCGAGAATTCCCGCTTTGAACCCCGCATCCGCGCTGACGGGCGCGGTCACGACGTGCCCATGTTCTCGTCGATGTATGCGTGGGTGAGATCGGTCGTCAAGATCGCCGCCTCGCTGCCACCCCGATGCAGGTCGCACACGATCTCGAGCTCGCGACCGCCCATCTCCTCGTCGAGCGCGACCGCGTCGTGCTTGGCCGCGATGCCGTCCCGGCAGACAATGATTCCGTTGTACGCGATGTCGACCTGCTCCGCATCCATCGACGCGCCACTGGCACCGAGCTCGGACAGCACGCGCCCCCAGTAGGGGTCGCAGCCGTACAGCGAGCACTGCACCAGCTGGCTGTTGGCAACCGTGCGGGCGGCCCGGCGAGCGTCATCGAGTGATCGTGCGCCGCGCACCACGATCCGGACGAACTTCGTCGCACCTTCGGCGTCGCCCGCCATCTGCTCGGCCAGGTCGACGCACACCTCGCGCAGCGCCGCCGCGAGCGCATGGAACGCCGGCCCGCCGAATCCGATCGGCCGGTTTCCCACGACACCGTTCGCCAGTACCAGCACGGTGTCGTTGGTGCTCGTGCACCCGTCGACGCTCATCGAGTTGAACGACACGTCGACCGCGCCCTCCAACGCAACGTGCAGCGCGTCGGGCTCGACGGCGGCGTCGGTGGTGAGCACGGCCAGCATCGTGGCCATTGCCGGCTGGAGCATGGCCGCACCCTTTGCGATGCTGCCGACGGTCGCGGTCGCGCCGCGGTCGAGCGCAAACTGCGCGGTCGACGTCTTGGGAACCGTGTCGGTCGTGAGAATCGCGCCGGCGGCAGCACCGGCACCTTCCGCATCGCCGCGCAATTCCTGTGCGAGGCGCGGAATCCCCTTCGTGATCGGCGCCATCGTCAGAGGGATCCCGATGAGCCCGGTCGAGCACACGAGGACATCAGCCGGGCCGATCGTGAGCGCATCGCCGACCTGCTCACACATCTGCAGCGCGTCGGTGCGTCCGGGCTCGCCCGTCGCGGCGTTGGCATTCCCCGAGTTGAGAACGATCGCCGCGGCACGCCCGTCGTCGAGGTGCTTGCGACTGATCTGCACCGGCGCGGCCGCGACCCGGTTCGTGGTGAACACGCCCGCAGCCGCGGCCGAACGGCGATCGGCCGTCGCAACGAGCGCGAGATCGGGAGCCCCCGACTCTTTGATCCCACACGCGATACCCGAGGCTTCGAAACCGGCCGGCTCGGTGACGCTCACGGCGCGATGCCGATCGCGCTGAGCCCGGTCGTCTCGGCCAGCCCGAGCACGGCGTTCGCCGCCTGTACGGCCTGGCCCGACGCGCCCTTGACGAGATTGTCGAGCGCGCCGAGCGCGAGCACGGTGCCCGTGCGAGGGTCGAAGCGATAGCTGAGGTGTGCCGCGTTCGACGACCAGGTGGCCTTCGTGGCCGGTGAGTCGTCGAGCACCGAGATGAACGGCTCGTCGCGGTAGAACTCGCGTGCGTGTGCGAGCAATTGCGCCGTGTCGAGACCGTCGACTGCGGGACGGGCGTAACACGTGGCGAAGATGCCGCGTGTCATCGGCGCGAGATGAGGCGTGAACAACAGCTCGACGTCGCGCCCGGCGACGCGACTCAGCGCCAGCTCCATCTCGGCCGTGTGGCGATGGGTCAGCAGGCCGTACGCCGCGACGTTCTCGTTGGCTTCGGAGAACAAGCTGGCAACCGAGAGGCCGCGGCCGCGTCCCGAGACTCCGGAGACCGCGTTCACGACCAGCCCGGCTGGTTCCACGAGCCCGCCCGCGAGGAGCGGCGCCAGCGCCAGTGCCGCGGTGGTCGGGTAGCAACCGGGCGCGGCAACGTGCGCGGCGCGCTGCACGTCGTCGCGGAACAGCTCCGGAAGACCGAACGCGAACTGGTCGATCAGGTCGGGCGCGCCGTGGACCGAGCCGTACCATTGCTCGTAGGTCGCCGACGGCAGCCGGAAATCGGCGCCGAGGTCGATCACGTGCGGCACCGCGTCGAGCAGCGCGGCGGCGAGGCGCTGCGACTCGCCGTGCGGCAACGCGACGAACACGATGTCGAGGCCCGCCACGTCGCCGGGCGAGAACGTCGTGTAGTCGAGCACCGGGTACGCAGCCGCGAGCGACGGGTACAGCTGCGCGATCGACGATCCCGCGTTGGTGTCGGCGGTGGCGTACGCCACTTCCAGCTCCGGGTGCCCGGCGACGAGCCGGAGCAGCTCCGCGCCTGTGTAGCCTGAGGCCCCGACGACCCCGGCTCGATACGCCATGCTGCATACTATACAGCAGAACGAATAGACATGCACGGAGTAACACCTGGGCACTTGCGCCCGATATGCCCGAAGTTGGGAGCGCACCATGCGCGGCACAAGGCGACGCTTGCTGCTCGCATGCCTGGTCGCGATCACGGTGGCGAGCTGCACCCCGACGGGGTCGGGAACGCCGGCTTCCGCGGTCACGAGGACGCCGGCTTCCACGGTCACGAGGACGTGCGGCGCCGGTACGCCGGTGCAGATCGT
>DASVIY010000108.1:0-2953 GCA_036386195.1 Acidimicrobiia bacterium
AGGCTTGCGTCGGGTCCGAGGATGCGATCGCATCCCACGACTAATGCACCGGCCAGCAGGAAGAATGCTGCGACGATCGCGAGCATCAACACGTCAGTCATGAGCTGCCTCTCCTGAATCGGAGCGTGTTGCATCACCTAACACGAGCCCGCGTCGCAATTGAAGATGCCTTTCGCGCTCTTAACTGCATGTCGTCCGCACGTAGCGGGCTCTTAGCGCGTCAACACGAGAATCCCGTCGAGGAAGGGCCGCACGGCTCCGGCGCGATATTGATCGGAGCCCGCGGCTGAGCGACGCTACGATTGGCGCAGGTGAGCCGGGAAGTCTGGTCGGCATCGTCGTTTTGCGCGTCCGGGGTTCATCAGTGGCCACTTCCATTTGCATGTCATCGATCCGCCTGCGGCACCAAGATGTCCGGCGCGTGCGCGCGAAGGTCCGCCTGTGATCTTCCGGCCTCGATGGCTCCCTGCGTGGCGGCGCGAGGCGCTGCGAACCACGCTCTGGGTAGTTCCGACGTTGGAAGTGCTGGCCGCCGTGGTTCTCTTCGCGATCACGTACGCGCTCGACCAGCGCGCCTATCACGGTGAGCTTGATCTGCCGTCGTGGGTCAACAACGGATCAGCCGACGCAGCCCGACAGGTACTCATCGGCATCGCGGCTGCGGTCATCACGGTCGTCGGCCTGGTGTTCTCGATCACGATCGTCGCACTTACGCTCGCTTCGACACAGTTCGGACCGCGCATACTGCGCAACTTCGTGCGCGACTTCGGCACCCAGTTCACGCTCGGCACCTTCGTCGCGACCTTCGTGTACGCGGTGCTGGCTGTCGGTTCCATCTCCCACGGCGCTCGCGGCGACTTCGTGCCGCACCTCTCGATCACCGTCACGATCGGCCTGGTGCTCGTGGACCTCGGCGTGCTCATCTACTTCATCAATCACGTCGCGAAGTCCATTCAACTTCCCGAAGTGGTTGCCAGCATCGCTCGCGACTTGTCCAAGGCGATCGACCTCCAACTCGGCGCCCGGAACGCCGACGCAGCCGATCCGGACCGTGAGCTCGGTCCCTCGCCGACGGAGTTGGCGTTCCGTCTGAAGGAGTCCGGCGCGATCGTCCCGGCAACGAGGAGCGGGTACCTCCAGTTCGTCGGGTACGACGAGCTCGTCGACATTGCCGCGAGCGCCGACGCCGTGGTGCAACTCTTCTACCTGCCGGGGCACTTCGTCGTCGAAGGACTCCCACTTGCGGTGGTATGGCCGAGCGACGCGGCCGACGAGGTTGCCAGCGCCCTCGATCGGGCCCACGTGAGCGGGCCACAGCGGACGCTCGCACAAGACCTGACGTTCGCGATCGATCAACTCGTCGAGATCGCGATCCGCGCACTTTCGCCGGCTGTGAACGACACGTTCACCGCGCTCACGTGCATCGACTGGCTGAGTGCTGCCCTCTGCAGAATCTCTCAACGGACGGGACCGATCGTGAATCACCGCGATCACACCGGCCATGTTCGGGTCATCGCGCGCGAAGCACGCTACGAACGGCTGGTCGGGCGGGCGTTCGACAAAGTGCGTCAGGCCGGGCGCGGAATGCCCGCAGTGATGATCCGCCAACTCGAGGCGCTGGCGAAGATCATGGCGTACACCACGACGCAATCGCAGCGCGACGCATTACGCGCGCAAGCCGCGATGATCTACAACTCCGGCATGGAATCTGTCCCGGAGGAATCAGACCGTCTGGACGTGCAACATCGATATGACGCTGTGGTGCTTGCCGCGAGAAGCTGGCCCGACGCCGGGTCAGAGCTCGTGCAGGCGCCGCCCCGGAACTGAAGACACCCTCGCCGGGATCGGTCCGATCCCCCGCCGGGGCGCGCGGACAGGGCAGACTCGGGAGTGCCTCCCGCCGACGCGCTCCCGCCGCCGCAGATCTACACCTTCGGCGACGCCGCCTACTTCCTCGGCATCGTCGCCCTCGTCAACTCGCTTCGGATCACGGGCAACACCGAGCCGGTCGTGGTGCTGGACCTCGGGCTCGAGCCGCATCAACGGCAGCTGCTCGAGGGCCATTGCCGGTTCATGGACGCGACACCCGTTCGCGACACGAACCCCTGGCACCTGTTCCCGTTCCCTGTGTTCGACGACCCCCGTGGGGTGATCGCGATCGTCGACTCCGACGTCCTCGTCACGGCGCAACTCGCCCCCTACTTCGAGGCGGCCGCACAGGGTCAGATCGTCTCGTTTCCCGATCTCGACACGCACCGATGGTTCAGTGAATGGACGGCAGAGTTCGCACTCGACGCGCCGTTGCGACGGGGTCAGTCGTACGTCAACGCCGGCTTCATCGCGTTTTCGACGATCGAGCATCCCGCGTTGCTCGCACGATGGTGGGCCTGCTGCGAGGTACTTGCGGGCCGCGAGACGGCGCTCGACGACGGCGACGTCGCCAGCCCGGTGGCGTACGGAGATCAAGACGCGTTGAACGCGCTGTTGATGAGCGTCGTGCCACCAGAGCGCGTCGCCATCCAGCCTGCCGGCGGCGTCCAGTATCTGGAGCGCGAGCTCGCGCGCACTCGGATCGTCGACTTGGAACGACTCAGGTGCGAGCACGACGGACAGCCGGTCGTGCTGCTGCACCGGATCTTCGAGAACAAGCCGTGGCAGCACGCATCATGGACCCGCATCCGGCGGACTTCCTACCTGCGATGTCTGCGCCGTGCGCTCACCGGCCCCGACCTCGCGATCCGCGTCAGCCCTTCGGAGCTCCCCGCGTGGTTGCGTCCCGGCGCGCGCGGCGCGGCAAGCGCGTGGGCGCTCCATCCGGTGGAGCTGCTGGGCCGGGTACGGCGTCGTGTGCAACGACGCATGCGAGACGCCGCCTGAGCGTCCATTACCCTTGTGGGAGCGGGCAGGCCGTCATTTCGACGCTGCCGGGTGCGGGACCGGTCGGGAGAGCAGA
>DASVIY010000109.1:0-7916 GCA_036386195.1 Acidimicrobiia bacterium
GCGCGTCGGTCGCCGAGCCGTCGAGGTGGCCGCGCTCCGTGTTCGAGCCCGCGTACAGGGTCTGCGCGCCGGTGTCGAGGTTGCGGGCGACGATGTAGCCCTCCCACATCGCGACGTACAGGGTGTTGCCCTCGCGTGCCAGGCCGTTGGTGTTGCCGAGATTCTGGGTCACCGCTCCCACAGGTGCCTGACCGCCGCCGGCGACCGTGGTCACGTCGCCCGGTGCCGCGCTTGCGGGTGTGGCGGCCACGAGCGTCCCGGCGAATGCCAGGGCGGTGGCACACAGCACGGTGACCGCCTGCTTGGCGTGCACCCTCGGTGTGGTGGTTCCCCTCATCGTGCGCCCCTCTTCGTCGGGAGTCGCCGGTCGTCTGCGGCGCTCCGTGTCCGTATGTCATGACCATCGACGCCGGTGTTCCGGGCCTCCATGGGCCGTATGGCCCAAAAAGAGGGGCGGGCACTGGCCCATTTCACCGCTTTCTCCCTTCCGGCATGCCGCGGAGGGTGAGACGAAAAGCGCGCGGAGGGTGGCGCGACGACCCCAGAAACGGAGTATCCTGGACATTGGGCACGGAGCGTCATCTGCGTTCCGTCAGGGCACGGAGTCGAACGTATGCGTCTGGTCGAGGTTCGGGTAGCAGTCGGACCACCGGTACAGCTGCGCTTTCACCGGGAGATCACGCTTGTGACGGGTCTCGACCGCGCGCCGCGCGGCCGGCTCGTGACCGCCCTTGCTGAAGTCGTCTCGGGTGGACAGCCGTCGGTTCCGATCACCGGAGTCGTCGAGATCGACGAACGCGAAGTCGCGACAGCCGAGCTCGTCCAGGCAACGTCCGTTGACGACCAGTGGGTGGTGCTCGACGACGCGACGCTGCGCCAGGCCATCGACGCGACGGCCGAGGCGGTGCATCGAGCCCGCACGCCGGTTGCCGAGCCGATGCCCCACGACACTCGTACGCGCGAACCCGATGAGTTCACGGAGCGGAGGGCCGCGGCGACACGCGACTGGATCTCGACGCTCGAGCGGCGTGCGCGCATCGACACGTCGCTCGCGGCGCTCGACGCCGAACGCGTGCAGCTCGAAGAGCAATGCCGTGATCTCGACGCGGTCGCGTCGGTCGTGCGTGCCGGCACCAAGGCACAAGCAGCGAAATACGCTCGCCGCGTCGACGACGACGACGGCGGTGCCGCCACCCGCGCGGAGATCAATCACCGGCTGATGACGATCGACGATGAGCGCCGCAAGCTGCAGACCGAGCATTCGGCGGCGCTCGCAGCGCTCGAACGACACCGAGCCGCGCTGGCTGATTTCGATGTGCAAGCCGCGCACTACAAGGGTCGTCAGCCACAACCGACCGAGATTTCACATCGCGGGAACGGGCTCGATGACCTGGAGCCGCTGATCGATCTCGTGATCGACGGCCGGCTCGAGTCGCAGCCGCGCCTTCCCGACCGGGGCGTGCTCCCGTTGCTGGCCGACGAGCCGTGGCGTGACCTGCCGCCGTTTGTGCGCGATCACACCCTCGCCGCCCTCGAGCGCCTGGCGCCCGCCGTGCAGATCGTCGTGTTCAGCGACGAGCCGGTTGTCGTCAAGTGGGCGAAGGGACTGGGTGACCGGGCCGCCATCGTGCAGGGCCAGGATGCGATCGCGGCTGCGAGAGCTGCGGCGCGCGCCGCCGCACACGAGCGCGCGAAGCACGACCGGCACGCGGCACGCCACGCCAAGCGGCGCGCCCGGGCCGAGCGAGCGAGTGGCCGCGGCGCACCGCGCACGAGTCAGGCGATATCAACGCAGTCGGTCCACGACGGTCCGCCGATCCTTCCCGACGACGAAACGATCGATCTCACGCTCGAGACGCAGAATCAGTGCGTGACCCATACATCGGAGTTCGCCACGCAACAGTGCGATCGGTGCAGCCTCTGGTTTTGCCGTCAGTGCCTCGTGACGCTCGATCCTCCCGGCCGCACCGTCTGTCTCGAGTGCGCGCTCGTGCTCGCAGGCGTGCGCGCCACCGGTAGAAGGGCACGGCGCCGGTAGCTGCACGTCGATGCGCGCGAGTGGCAGTATCGCCACGTGGTGCCGCCCGAGACGCCCGAACTGCTCGACACGCGGCTGCGCGTCGTCACGTGGAATGTCTGGTGGCGTTTCGGTCCGTGGGAGCAGCGGCAGCCGGTGATCCTGTCCACCCTGGCGCGCATCGACGCCGACGTCGTCGCGCTCCAGGAGAGTTGGGAAGTATCCGGGAAGAGGAGTCAAGCAGCGGAGCTCGGTGCCGCGCTCGGCTACCACCACGCATTCGCGTCCGGCTTCGACGCGCAGGAGGCCCTGTTCGGCAACGCGCTGCTGTCTCGTTGGCCGATCGTGGCTACCGAGACGCGTCAGCTCCCGACCGTCGCCGGTTCGGAGGAGTTCCGGGTGGTGCTGAAGGCCGTGATCGACGGCCCCCGCGGACCGCTCGAGGTCTACGTGACCCATCTCAACTGGCGCTTCGACGAGAGTCACGTTCGGCAAGGGGAAGTGCGCGCACTGGCGCAGCTCGTCGCGGAGTCGGTCGGGCGCACGTTCCCGCCCATCGTGTGCGGCGACTTCAACAGCCCTCCCGACGCCGATGAGGTGCGCATGCTCACCGGCCGTATGGCGGTGCCCGTTCCCCGGTTGGTCTTCCTCGACGCTTGGGAAGTCGCCGGCGAGGGGTCCGGCCACACCTGGCGCAACGCCAACCCGTTCGCCGCCCACGACCTGGAGCCCGACCGGCGGATCGATTACGTGTTCGTAGGCTGGCCCAAGGCGCGCGGCGCGGGTCATGTGACGCGCGCCTGGGTCGACGGCACCGAGCCGATCGACGGTATGCATGGATCCGACCACGCTGCCGTGGTTGCCGAGTTGCGGTATTGACGCGTGGCGGATCTACCGGTCGGGCTCCTGTGCCGGGCCGACGCGCAGGCGCAGTAGCGTGCCGGGGCGATGGCGAAAGCCGTGAGCACGAGCTTGGTCGTGAAACCGGGAAAGCACGCCGATCTGCGCGGCCGGGATCCGGGTGACCGCCTCGGCATGGCAGACAAGGCCGTCGGCGTGCAGCAACTCGAGGCGCTGACAGAGCGGCTGGCGCAGTTGCAGAACCGGCTCTGGGCCGAGTCCGCTCGTTCCGTGCTCCTCGTGCTGCAGGGTTTGGACGCCTCGGGCAAGGACGGCGCGATCCGGCGGGTGTTCACCGGCGTCAACCCGCAGGGGTGCAGGATCGTGAGCTTCAAGGTGCCGACCGGCGAGGAGCCGGCCCATGACTATCTCTGGCGCGTCCACCGCGCGTGCCCGCCGCGTGGCGACCTCGGGATCTTCAACCGCTCACATTACGAAGACGTTGTCGCGACCCGCGTCCCCCCGAAGATCGACGACGCGACCGCCGCCCATCGCTACCGCCACATCCGGGAGTTCGAGCGCATGCTCAACGACGAGGGCACCACCGTGCTCAAGGTCTTCCTCCATCTTTCCAACGACGAACAACGCAAGCGTCTGCAGGAGCGACTCGACGATCCGGCAAAGAACTGGAAGTTCCAGAAGGCCGACCTCGACGCCCGGGGGCACTGGCACGAGTTTCAGCGCATCTACGAAGAGGTGCTGACCGAGACGTCCACCGAATGGGCGCCGTGGCATGTCGCGCCGGCCGACCACAAATGGGTGCGCGACGTCGCGATTGCGGGCCTGCTGGTCGAGGTGCTCGACCGGCTCGACCCGAAGGTTCCGCCGTCCGACCCGGGTCTCGAGGACATCCTCGTGACCTAGCGGCGCTACGCTCCGCGACCACCGTCAGGAGTGCTGCATGCCTAGTCCCGAACAGATCCGTGGTGCGGTCGACGCGTACGTCACCGCGTACAACGCCAATGACCGCGCCGGGTTCCTCGATGCGTTCGCCGATGACGGGGTGCTGATCGACCCCGTGGGCACGCCGCCGCACGAAGGGGCCGAGGCGCTGGGTGCATTCTGGGATCTCGTCCATGGCATGACCGACGCGATCAAGCTCGACGTGTCGGCGGTGCACGTCTGCGACGGCGGTGAAGCCGCGATGGTCTTTCGGATCCAGGCCGGCGAGGGTGCGAACGGCATGGTGATCAACGCGGTCGAGACGTTCTGCGTCGACGATGCCGGCAAGATCACGCTGCTCAAGGCGTACTGGGACATGGGTGAGGTCACCGCCGCAGGCTGAGATGCCCTCGGACGCGCTGCGATTGCGTTGCAGGCATCGACCATGACCTGCACTTCCTCGGCATCTTCGGGCCTCCGACTGGTGGAACAGGGCACTCTTCGGGCAGAATGACGCAGCGATGGACGTTGAATCTCGAGATTCCGTATCGCTGAAGCCGCCGGAGCTCGACGAGCTCGGCCAGTTGGTCAAGGCGGTCGGCCTGCCAGTTGCCGACGAGCAGTTCGACCAGCACCTCGAACAGTTCCCACTGATCGCCACCACCAAGGTCGATCAGGAGCTCCATGGCTTCCTGTTCGGGTCGCTCGAACGGATCGGTGGCACCCCGTGCATCCTCTGGGGCCTCGGTGCGATTCGACGCAGCAAGCAGGCGAAGACGACGCTCGAGTCACTCGTGGGCGAGCTCTACCGGCGGGCGGCAATCTCGTTCCCCGACGAAGACGTGCTCGTCGCCGGCCGGTTCGCGCACCCGGCGTCGTACGCGCTGCTCAACTCGCTGCACGACGTGTGCCCCCGGCCGATGTACGCACCCAACGGCGAGGAGCGGGCGTGGGGCCGGCGGCTGGCGCGCCGCTTCGGCTGCGATGGCCGCTACGACGACCGCGCGTTCCGCCTGAAGGCGAGCAAGAAGACCGAGCCGGTGCTCGACGCGAGCACCGTGAAGGCGGGCGGCAAGCTCGCGACCGAGCTCATCGGTACGGTGCGACCGACCAAGGGCGAGGCGGTGATCGCCTACGGCTGGGCGATGGCCGAGCAACTCGCCGACGGCCTCGCCGGACCCCGCCACTGAGCTCGACGCTCACTCCGCCCGACGCGTCGCGAGCACCGCATCGAGCTGCGCGCGTAAGTCGTCGGGCGCGTTCACCGGCAGGCGACACGCGAACGACTCGCACACGTACGCGGTGGCGGTGCCGTCGAGCAGGGGACGATCCGCGAGCATCGGCGTGAGCTCAACACCGATGCCGGGCGCGGCGGTGAGCGCGACCGACGCGGGAAGCAGACGGGCGTAGACCTCGGTTCGCAGCAAGCTGGTGTTGGGGTCGTGCGGGTCGCCGATGATCGCGACCTCCAGGGGTGGCGTCACCAGACGTTCCAGTGCGCCGAGCAGGTACGCGAATGCAGTCGGATGCTCACCCAGCACCGGCGTGAGCCGTGCGAGGACGCGTGCCGCCGGCTGCTCGTAGCGCGACTCGCCGGTGAGCGCCGCGAGGCGGAGCAAGCCGTTGGCTGCGAGCGAGTTCTCGGCTGGTGTCGCATTGTCCTGGTAGTCCTTCGGCCGCACGATCAGGCGCTCGGCGTCGCTGCCCGTCGTGAAGAACCCGCCGTGCTCGTCGTCGTGAAAGAGCTCGATGAGCCCGCCGGCGACGGTGCGGGCCTCGACCAGCCAGGCGACGTCGTCGACTTCGGCCAGGGTGAGCAGAGCTTCGAGGAGCGCGGCGTAATCCTCGGCGTACGCGAGGTGACGGGCGCGGCCACCGTCGGTCGACTCCGCCGGTGCCTGCCATGAACGCAAGAGTCGCCCGTCGGGGCGACACAGGTTGGCCAAGAGGAAGCGGCCGTTGGCGCGCGCGACGGTGAGCCAATCATCCCGGTCGAGTGCCGCGGCGGCCTCGGTGAGCACGCGGAGGAAGAGCGCGTTCCATGCCAGGAGCACCTTGTCGTCGAGCCCGGGACGTACGCGCTGCGCCCGTCGAGCCGCGAGCTTCGGAAGCGAGCGTTCGACGCCGAGCGGTCGTTCCTCTGTGGGATCGACCGCGTGCAGGATGTTGCCGCGGAAGCCGGTGTGCGGATCCTCGAAGTTGCCGCCGGCGGTGACACCGAAGAACCGCACCACTTCGAGTGCATCCTCTCCGCAGACCTCTTCGAGCTCCTCGAGGCTCCACACGTAGAACTTGCCCTCGACGCCCTGCGAGTCGGCATCTTCCGCGCAGAAGAAGCCGCCCTGATCGTGGCGCAACTCCTGCAACACGTAGTCGATCGTCTCCTCGACGACGCGGCGGTACCGCGGCTCGCCGGTCGCGAGAAAGCCGTGGAGGTAGACGCCGGCGAGCAGCGCCTGGTCGTACAGCATCTTCTCGAAGTGGGGAACGAGCCAGTGCGCGTCGACCGAGTACCGGTGAAAGCCACCGCCGACGTGGTCGTAGATGCCGCCCGCGGCCATCGCGTCGAGCGTGAACGTGACCATTTGCAGCGTCTCGGCTGACTGGTTGCGCACCCAGGCGCGCACCAGGAAATCGAGCGTCATCGCCTGCGGGAATTTCGGCGCCCCTCCGAAGCCGCCGAACCGCGCGTCGAACTGGCTTGCGACGCCCGCCTCCGCGCGATCGAGGATCTCGGCGCCGGGCGTTTCCTCGATACCGAACGTGGCAAAGTCACTCGTGCGCGCCAGGGATTCGTGCAGCTTGTCAGCCTGGGCGAACAAGTCGTCGCGCTTGGTGCGCCACGCGTCGTCGACCGCCTCGAGCAGTCGAACGAAGCCCGGCCGGCCGTGCGCGTCCGTCTTGGGAAAGTACGTGCCGCCGAAGAACGGCCGCCCGTCGGGCGCGAGGAAGACCGTCATCGGCCATCCCCCCTGACCGGTCATCGCCTGCACGGCCTGCATGTAGATGCCATCGACGTCGGGGCGTTCCTCGCGATCGACTTTGACGTTGACGAACAAGCGGTTCATCACTTCGGCGATCGCCGGATCCTCGAACGACTCGTGCGCCATCACGTGGCACCAGTGGCATGCCGAGTAGCCGACCGAGAGCATGATCGGCCTGTCGCCCGCACGTGCCGCCGCGAATGCCTCGTCGCCCCACGGATACCAATCGACCGGGTTGTCGGCGTGCTGGCGGAGATACGGGCTGGTCTCGTCGGCGAGGCGGTTCACGCCGCGACGTTACCGGGACGCTGTGAGGCCCAGTCGGTCGAGGGCGGTCGCAGTGCCCCAGCGGTAGTCGGGCTTGCCCGAGGGTGAGCGCACGATGCCGGCGACCGTGATGACCTCGCGGGGCACCTTGTACGCGGCGAGATGGGCGCGGAGGTGCGCGTCGATGTTGTCGAAGTCGGCCCGCATTCCCGGCCGGATCTCGACGAGCGCGACGACGCGCTCGCCCCAGCGTTCGTCGGGGACGCCGACGACCACCGCGTCGAAGACGGCGCGATGGCTCTTCAGGACCGACTCGACTTCCTCGGGGTACACCTTCTCTCCGCCGGTGTTGATCGACACGGACCCGCGCCCGAGCAACGTGATCGTGCCGTCGGTCTCGATGCGGGCGTGGTCGCCGGGTACCGACCAGCGCACCCCGTCGACGACCGGGAAGGTCGCGGCGGTCTTCTCCGGATCCTTGTAGTAGCCGAGCGGGATGTGCCCGCGGCGGGCGAGCATGCCGACCACACCGACGCGGGCCGGCTTCATCTCGTTGTCGAGCACGGTGGTCTGGTCGTTGACGGCGAAACGCGGGCCCTCCACCGCGTCGGCGCCCGCCGTCGTGATCTGTTGTCCTTGCGCACCGGCTTCCGACGAGCCGTACCCGTCGATGATGAGGCTGCCGGGCAACGTCTCGGCCAGGCGGTGCTTCACCGCGCCGGACAGGACCGCGCCGCCCGAGAGCACCACCGAGCAGCCCGAGATGTCGGTGCCCGACGGCAGGTGCGAGATCGCCTCGACCAATGGACGGGCGAACGCATCGCCCACGATGACCAGGAAGTTGACGTGCTCGCGGGCGACGAGCT
>DASVIY010000110.1:0-4684 GCA_036386195.1 Acidimicrobiia bacterium
AAGAACGGCGTGCTCACCAAGGTCTACAACCGCCTTCCCATGGACGCGAAGCAGATCAGCGAGCGCTACCTCGCGCTGGTGCCGCGGCTCGCGCCGATGATCGACGACACCGTGCATCTCGTGCACGAGGCGCTCGACGCCGGTCAACGCGTGCTCTTCGAGGGCGCACAGGCCACCTACCTCGATCTCGATCACGGCACGTATCCGTTCGTCACCTCCAGCAACCCGATCGCAGGTGGCGTCGGCACCGGCGCAGGTGTGGGGCCGCGCGCGATCGACCGTGTCGTCGGCGTGACCAAGGCGTACCTCACGCGGGTCGGCGCGGGACCGTTCCCCACAGAGCTGCACGAGGGTGACGCCGTCGGGGATCTGCTGGTGGAGCGGGGCGGGGAGTTCGGCACCAACACCGGCCGTCGCCGCCGGCCGGGTTGGCTCGACGCGGTGATGTTGCGCCATGCGGTGCGGCTCAACACGCTGTCCGAGATCGCGCTCACGAAGCTCGACGTGCTCGCGCCGCTCGACGAGATCAAGGTCTGCGTCGCCTATGAAGACGATGCCGGCACGCGGTACGACCACGTGCCGTATCACCAGTCGGTGCTGCACAAGGTACGCCCGATCTACGAGACGTTGCCCGGCTGGGGCACCGAGATCGACGACGTGAGCGACATCGAAGACCTCCCGGTTGCGGCGCGCGACTACATGGAGCTCATCGAGCGGCTCGCGGGTGTGCCGATCAGCTTCGTGTCGGTCGGTCCGGGACGCGAGCAGACCGTCGTGCTGTCGCGCGCGGCGTAGCAGTCGTGCGCGCGCTGGTTGTCGGATCGGGCGGTCGCGAGCACGCCTTGGCCTGGGGCTTGTCCCGGTCGGCCACGGTCGACGAGGTGATCAGCGCACCCGGCAACCCTGGAATGGCCGCCTTGGGCGAATGCCGGTCGCTCGACGTCAACGATCCGATCGCCGTGGCCGACCTGGCCGGGCTGATCGACGCCGATCTCGTCATTGTCGGTCCCGAGGCGCCGCTCGTTGCCGGCGCTGTCGACACGATCGAGGCTCGTGGCCGGCTCGCGTTCGGCCCGCGCGCCGCGGCCGCGCGCCTCGAGGGATCGAAGGCGTGGATGAAGGAGGTGTTGCGTGACGCCGGCGTGCCCACGGCGCGCCATGCGACGTTCAGCAGCGACGGTGAGTCCGCCGCGCTCGCGTTTCTCGAGACGCTTCCCGGCCTGTACGTCGTCAAGACCGACGGGCTTGCTGCCGGCAAAGGCGTTGTGGTCACCGAGTCGATCGCAGAAGCGCGCGACGCGGTCCGCAGCTACCTTTCGGGCGACGCGTTCGGCGATGCCGGCCGAACGCTCGTGATCGAGGAGGGTCTCACCGGACCGGAGATCTCGCTGCTCGTGTTGTGCGACGGATCACTCGACGGCATGCCGATGGCTCCGGCGCAGGACTTCAAGCGCATCGGCGAGCACGACGAAGGGCCCAACACCGGCGGCATGGGCGCGTACTCGCCAGTGCCGTTGGCCGATGCGCTACTCGTCGACGAGGTGATGGAGCTCGCGATCAGGCCGACGCTCGCCCATCTCGCGGCACGCGGCATCGCGTATCAAGGAGTGCTGTACGCCGGGCTCATGCTCACCCCTGACGGACCGAAGGTGCTCGAGTACAACGTGCGTTTCGGCGACCCCGAATGCCAAGCCGTGATTCCCCGGCTTGCCGGCGACATCGGGCTGCACTGCCTCGAGGCGGCATCGGGAGGACTCTCGACTCCCGTGCGCTTCACCGACGACGCGTGCGTCACCGTCGTCCTCGCGGCCGCGGGGTATCCCGAGTCACCGCGTCGGGGCGACCCGATCGAGGGCATCGACGCGGCAAGCACGATCGAGGGCGTGGAGGTGTTCCACGCCGGTACCACGATCGACGCCGACGGCCGCCTCGTCACGGGGGGTGGCCGGGTGCTCGACGTGACGGCGACGGGTTCGAGAGTGTCAGAGGCGCGCGCCCGTGCTTACAAGGCGGCGGAGCAGATCCAGTGGCCGGGCATGCAATTCCGCCGCGACATCGCGGCTGCGGGGTGAGCTGAGAGAACCGTGTGGGGTGAAGACTCAGCTGAGGCTTACTCGGCGGACCCGGTGCGCACTGGTGCGCACGCCGGCGGCCACCAGCGCACAGTCGATGCAGCGGAGCGGCTTGTTGCGTCTCGCGCGAGGCACCAGGCAGTTCGCGCAGAACACCTGCCCGCAGTCGTGGCAGGTGTCGGTGGCCCGTTCGTAATAGTGCTTCGTGCAGGTTTCGATCACGCCAGGCCCCTCCTGTCGCCCTTCCTCGGCACATAAAGTGTCGTCTGGAGGGAGCATCAACTTGATAGGTCGATATACCTATTCGTCGATGGCGGGCGTCTTCGCGGACGAGGCCCGATACGCCACCTGGCTCGAAGTCGAGATCCTGGCCGTCGAGGCCTGGGCGAAGCTCGGAGTCGTTCCGGCGGCCGACGCGGCCGCCATCCGCGAGCGGGCTTCGGTCGATGCCGCCGCAGTCGAGGAGCGGGAGCAGGTCACCGAGCACGACGTGGCGGCCTTCGTCGACGTGGTGCAGGAGCGAGTCGGTGAGCCGGCCGGCGCCTGGGTGCACTACGGGCTCACGTCGAGCGACGTCGTCGATACGGCCCTCTCGGTCACCCTCACCCGGGCGGCAGACCTACTGCTCGACGCGGCTTCCGGGCTCGAGGACGCCATTACGGCCAAGGCCCACCAGTACCGCGACATTCCGATGGTCGGGCGCACCCACGGCGTTCATGCAGAGCCCACGACGTTCGGGATGAAGCTCGCGCTCTGGGCGATGCAACTCCGGCGGGACCGAGAGCGGTTATTCCGCGCCCGGCGCGCGATTGCTGTCGGCAAGCTCTCCGGGGCAGTCGGCACGTATTCCAACGTGGACCCCGCGGTGGAGGCATTTGTCTGCGAGCGGCTCGGTCTCGCGCCGGCACCCGCGACGCAGGTGCTGGCCCGCGACCGGCACGCCGAGTATCTCTACGCCTGCGCCTCGGTTGCCGCGACCATCGAGTCGTTCGCATTGGAGATTCGTCTGCTCCAGCAGACCGAGTTGCGCGAAGTCGAAGAGCCCTTCCGTGAGGGCTCGCAGAAGGGTTCGAGCGCGATGCCCCACAAGCGCAACCCCGTCAAGTGCGAGCAGCTGTGCGGGCTCGCGCGCGTGGTGCGTGCCAATGTGCAAGCAGGGCTCGAAAACGTCGCGTTGTGGCACGAGCGTGACATCAGCCATTCATCGGTCGAGCGGATCGTGCTCGCCGACTCGTCGGCCCTCGCGCACTACGTCCTGATGAAGTTTCGCGAGGTCGTCGAGGGCATGCATGTGTACCCGCAGCGGATGTTGGAAAACCTGGAGTCGTCGTATGGCCTCGTCTTCAGTCAGCCGGTGCTGCTCGCGCTCGTCGAAAGCGGAATCTCGCGCGACGCCGCGTACCGCATCGTGCAACGAAGCGCGATGAAGACGTGGGAGGAGCGGCGGCCATTTGTCGACGTGCTGCGCGACGATGCCGAGGTGCGCGCGGCGCTCTCCGATGACCGGCTCGGGCAGTGCTTCGATCTCAGCCGCACGCTCAGCGCGGTCGGGCGCATATTCGACGCGCTCGACGCTCTGCACGCCGCGCCGCTCGCGCCTGATCCCGCCGTATGAATCTGCCTGCGCTGCCGCACCTGTATCGCGGCAAGGTCCGCGACCTCTACGAGGTCGGTCACGACCGGCTGCTCATCGTGGCCTCCGATCGCATCTCGGCGTTCGACGTGGTCATCGACGAACCGATTCCCGACAAGGGCCGCGTGCTCACGGCGCTGTCCACCTTCTGGTTCGAGGCGACCGCGCACCTGGCCGGCAACCACCTGGTGTCGTCGGATCCCACTGATTTCCCCGAGACCGCCGGGCGAGACGTCGCCGGCCGTTCGATGCTCGTGCGGGTGACACGACCCGTGCGTCTCGAGTGCATCGTGCGGGGGTACCTCTTCGGATCGGCGTGGTCCGAGTACGAGGCGAATGGCACGGTGAACGGTGTGCGACTGCCGGCCGCGCTCCACCAGGCCGAGCGGCTGCCCGAGCCGATGTTCACGCCCACCACCAAGGCCGACGAAGGTCACGATGTGCCGCTCACACGCGACGAGGGCGTTGCGCTGGTAGGACTCGACCGCTACCGGCGCATGGAGCAGCTGTCGATCACGCTGTATCGGTTCGGGGCCGAGCACGCGGCCGCCCGAGGCCTCCTGCTCGCCGATACCAAGTTCGAGTTCGGTGAGATCGACGACGAGCTGCTGTTGATCGACGAGCTCATGACACCCGACTCGTCGCGGTACTGGCCCGCCGACGAGTACGTGATCGGCACCTCGCCACCGTCGTTCGACAAGCAATACGTCCGCGACTTCCTGGCTGCATCGGGCTGGAACCGTGTTCCCCCCGCGCCGCACCTGCCCGAAGCCGTCGTGCAGGGCACACGCGCGCGCTACGTCGAGGCGTACGAAGCCGTGACCGGCCGGAGCTTCGACGAGTGGTATGGGCTCGGAGACTGAATGCGCGCCGTAGGATCGAGCTGATGCGTTATGAGGCTCGAATCGAGGTCGGTCATCTGCCCGGCATCCTCGATCCGCAAGGCGCCGAGGTCGAGCGCGCGCTTCCCGCGCTCGGA
>DASVIY010000111.1:0-9516 GCA_036386195.1 Acidimicrobiia bacterium
CCCGGCGGCCACGCACCAGCGAACGGAAACGCGAACCCGAACGCGTAAACGCACGATGCCCGACCGGCAAGATCAGCCCCACCCAATCGAACTGGCCCGCGAATACTCAAGTTTTCCTTGAGGGAACGCGGGCCAGTTCGAATTGGGTGCGCGGAACGTTCAGCTCAGGAGCGTCGCAAGACCCCAGACGAGCATGACGAGCCCGACGACAAGGTATGCGATCGAACGCGCGATCGGTGCCTGTGGAAGCTCGCCCGAGCTTTCGGCGCCAGTGCGGCGCTTGCCCCGCACCGGGCTGCCCGGACGGCTGCGTGCAACCGTCTGGCGGCCACGCGCCGCGGCCTTCGCGGCGTCGGCGCGCCGGCGCATGAGCGCCACCGCGTTGCCGAGGAACAACGCCGCACCCAGGGCGACGATGAGCTCGGTCATCACCTCACCGTAGAAGTCCACGGACGACGATGGTACGCGCCCCGACCGTCCGGCTCACGTTCGCGGCGTCGACCCCTCGGCCCGGTACTTGTTGATCAGTGCGTTGAAGTCGCTGATCGTGACTTTGCGAGTGACCTTCGTGGGGAGCTGCTCGTCGACGGAGCTGGCTCGAGTCGTCGTGGTCCGAAGGGGCACGCCGTCGCGCGCGTAGCAGTACTCGGTCGCCAGCGCGAAGGCCGCAAGCTTCTTGGGATCGGTCAGCTTCAACGTGAAGCACCGGGCCGTCTCGCCGGCGATCCGCGTCCCCGGGTGCGTCGCGGCAACGTGGTACCAGCCCTCATCGGGATCGGTGATTGTGATCAAGCTGCTGATGTCCTTGACCCGCTGATCTTCGTATGACGGCGCCGCGCCGCTCGGCGCGCACAGCTTCGTGTCCCTCACCGCGCTGCAGTTGACGCTCTTGCCTTCGAGCTGTCCCGTCAGTGTGCCTCCCGAGAGCACGAGCGTGTCGGGCGGACGCTGTACCTGTGTGAGCCCAAAACGCGCAGTCGGCGGCTTGCGGCGATCGGTGAACCGTCGCGTGAGCGAGCCCTCCTCTTTCCACGTTGCGGAACGAGAGCGAGCGGCCAACGCCAGGAACTGCTTGCGTGCTGAATCTGCGGGCCGGCTGAGCGTGGTGCTCGACGAGTGACCGGAGCTCCCCGACGAGGAGCACGATGCCGCGGCGAGCGCAAGCGCCAGTGCGCTCCACACCGCGACCCGAACCGTCGTCCCCTGCACGGTGGCGAGGGTACCGAACAGATGCACGGGCGCATGCCCACCTCGGTCCGTGCTACAACGCGACGGTGCGGTTGTTGGTTGCATGGTGCTCGGTCGACTACCAGGGCCGGCTCGGCGCACGCCTCGAGCGGGCGCAACGGCTCATCGTGCTGAAGGCCGACGGCTCGATCGCCGTGCACGGCGACAGCAAGGCCTATAAGCCGCTCAACTGGATGAGCCCACCATGCACGATTGTCGATGACGGCGACCGGATCACCGCCCGGAATGCCAAGGGTGAGGAGCTCGTCATCCAGCTCGACGAGATCGTGCACGACCTGGTGCTCGATCTCGGCGACGATGCCGGCCTCGCGAAAGACGGTGTCGAGGCCGAGCTGCAAGAGCTCATCGCCGCGCGCGTGCAGGCCCTTCGAGACGACTTGCAAATCGTTCGGCGCGAGTACCCCACCGACATCGGCCCGGTCGATCTGGTGTGTCGGGACCGCGACGGGCGCGCGATCGTCGTCGAAGTGAAGCGAATCGGCGAGATCGCGGGCGTCGATCAGCTCCTTCGCTATCAGGAACGACTTGACCGCGATTCCACGCTCGCGCCGACCGTGGGCATGTTGGTAGCGACGCGGATCAAGCCGCAGGCGCGCGTGTACGCCGAGAGCCGCGGCGTCGTTTGCGTGGAGGTCGTGCTCGATGAGCTGCGTGACACCGCGCCGCCGAGTCTTCGATTGTTCTAGCGCGGCGCAGACATCAGGTCAGTCGCGCGCCATGTTGGCGAACTGGGTGAAGTCGGCGCGGAACGCGAGGCGCGTCACACCGGTAGGCCCGTTGCGGTGCTTCGCGACAATGATCTCGGCGGTGCCACGCTGATCGGACTCCGCGTTGTACGCCTCGTCGCGGTAGATCATGCACACGACGTCGGAGTCTTGTTCGATCGACCCGCTCTCACGAAGGTCGGCGAGCATCGGCCGCTTGTCCTGGCGGGACTCGAGCGAACGGTTGAGCTGCGACAACGCCATCACCGGACATTCGAGCTCGCGAGCGAGAATCTTGAGGCCCCGCGACAGCTCGGACACCTCGACCTGGCGATTCTCGGAGCGCCGCGTCGTGCTCGGCGACATCAGCTGGAGGTAGTCGACCACGATGAGCCCCAGCCCTTCGTGCCGGGCCTTGACGCGCCGGGCCTTGGCACGCATCTCCATCACCGTGCAGTGCGGGTTGTCGTCGATGAAGAGCGGCGCCTCGCCGAGCCGCCCGACGGCGTGGACCAACTTGTTCCAGTCGGCCTCGGGGATGTTGCCGGTTTGCAGTCGCCGCGCCTCGACTCTCGCCTCGGCTGCGAGCAGCCGCTTGGTGAGCTCGGTCTGGCTCATCTCCATCGAGAAGAACAACACCGGCTTGCGCGACGTCATCGCGACGTTGGCTGCGGCACCGAGCGCGAACGACGTCTTGCCCATGCCGGGACGGGACGCGACCACGATCAGGTTGGACGGCTGCAACCCGAGCAACAGCTCGTCGAACTCGCGGTAGCCCGTGGATACGCCGGTGACCTCGGATTCGCGTTCGTACAACAACTCGATCTGCTCGAGTGTGGATGTCAGCGCGTCGTTCACCTGGACCATCGACTCGGAGACGCGCCGCTCCGCGACTTCGAACACGAGCGACTCGGCCCGGTCGAGTGTGTCCGCGACCTCCTCGGGCTCGTCGTAGCCCATCTCCGCGATCTCGCCGCCCACACGGATGAGCCGGCGCAGCAACGCGTGCTCGTTGACGATCTTGGCGTAGTGGCCGGCGTTGGCCGATGCAGGCGTCGCGGCCTGGATGCGCAGGAGCGTCGCCTTGCCGCCGATCCCATCGAGCAGCTCGGCGCGCCGCAGCTCTTCCGCGACCGTGACGAGATCGACCGGCTCGCCCTGGCCGTACAGCGACATCACCGCTTCGAAGACGTGCGCGTGCGCGGGCTTGTAGAAGTTGGAGACGTCGACCCGAGCTTCGACTGCCGAGGTGATCGCGTCACGCGAGAGCAGCATCGCTCCCAGCAGCGATTCCTCCGCCTCGAGGTTGTGGGGCGGGATCCGGCCGACCGACCGTTGGCGCGCCTCCTCGATGTACTGGACCACCCGCCCCCCTTCCGGTATCCCTGCTCGTCACCCGTGGTTCAGCCGCTGGCCACGTGGCCGACGACGCATCGTGACATCGCCGACC
Organism: Acidimicrobiia bacterium; assembly: GCA_036386195.1. Lineage (GTDB taxonomy): Bacteria > Actinomycetota > Acidimicrobiia > IMCC26256 > JBBRZM01 > JBBRZM01. Next base: position 3,403 of record DASVIY010000111.1, read on the forward strand.
TGTGAATCGGTAGAGGCGAAACCCGGGAATCCCCTGTGACTTCAGTGTGGAGAGTGCCCTCAATTATCCCCAGGGTTGGGGATAGTGGCAGGACGGATCATCACATGGGGGTGTGACAGGAACGTCGGCGTGGCCCGCTATTCGGCCACGACCTCGACGGTGAGGACGACTTCGACGTCGGCGTGCAGGCGGACGGGCACTTCGGCGGGCCCGAGCTCCTTGAGCGGCTCGGCCAGCGTCGCTTTGCGCCGATCGAGCTCGACGCCCGTCTGTGTCTGCACCGCGGCGACGATGTCGGCAATCGTGACCGAGCCGAAGAGCTTGCCGCCTTCGCCGGCGCGCGCGCCGACCTCGATCCGCGTATCTCGCAACTGCACGGCGATCGCCTCGGCCGCCTCGCGGTCACGCGCGTCGCGCGCGTCGCGGTTGCGGCGCATCGCCTCGGCCTCGCGGGTCGCTCCTTTGGTCGCCTGCATCGCAAGCCCGCGTGGGACGAGAAAGTTACGCGCGTAGCCGTCGGCGACGATTAGCAGGTCGCCCTTCTTGCCGAGATTCTCGACGTCGTCGCGCAGTACGACTCTCACTCCGGGGTCTCCTCGGCCGCCGGCTCGACGGCCTCAACGACCTCGAGAGCTTCGATCTCGAGAGCTTCGATCTCGAGCTCGGGCTCGCCGCTTTCGTCCGCGAGCGCCCCTGCCTCATCCTCGACAAGGAGCTCGTCGATGTCGGACGCGCCAAGTGCGCCGTCGATTGCCATCTCGGGTGGTGCACTCGGGGTAGGCGGAAGCTCGGGCGGCGCGCGCAACGTGCCGCGGTCGCCGCGGTCGCCGCGGTCGCGGCCGCGGCCGCCTTTGCTGCGTTGCGTCACCTGGCGCACCGCGTACGGCAGGAGCGCCATCTCGCGCGCAATCCTGATGGCGCGCGCGACGGCTCGCTGCTGCTGGGCCGAGTTGCCGGTGACACGCCGGGCCCGAATCTTCGCCCGCTCCGACATGAACCGTCGCAGCAGGTTGACGTCCTTGTAGTCGATCCAGTCGATGCGCTCGGACGTGAGGATGGAGAGCTTCTTCTTCGGCACGCGGCGACGATCAGCCGCAGGGCCGGTCTTTCGCTGGCGGTTGTTGTCTCTGGCCATCAGTCAGCTCTCGTCGCTCGCGAACATCGGATGTCTAGAACGGCTCTTCGCCGAACTCGTCGTAGTTGGGGGCGGGGGCCGCTTGACCGCCCCCACCACCTCCTCCGCCTTTGCCGCCGCCACTGCCGCCGCCACCAAAGTCGCCGCCGCCCTTGCGGTCGTTCTTCGTGATCTGGGCGCTCGCCCACCGCAAGCTCGGGCCGACCTCGTCGGCGACGATCTCGACGACGCTGCGCTTGTCGCCCTGGTCGGTTTCCCAGGAACGCTGCTCGAGGCGGCCGGTCACGATGACGCGTGCGCCCTTGGCGAGCGACTCGCTCACGTTGTCGGCCAGCTCGCGCCAGCACACGATGTTGAAGAAGCTCGTGCGCTCCTCCCACTCGTTGGTCTGGCGGTTCTGCCAGCGCCGGTTGACGGCAAGGCCGAACGTGGCGTTGGCCTGCCCGTTGGGCGTGTAACGAATCTCCGGGTCGCGGGTGATGTTGCCCACGACTGTGACTGCGTTTCCGTTGGCCATGGTGATCCTCTCCTACGCGTCCGACACGCCGGTACCGGCTGTCTTCGGAGGCCCGTAGACCTCTTCGGGGATGCGCAGCACCTTGTGGCGGATGACTTCATCGGCAAGGGAGAGCACCCGGTGCAACTCATCCATCGCCGGAGGTTCGGCCTTCGCTTGGAGGACCACGTAGTAGCCCTCGGTGCGATGCTGCACCTCGTAGGCGAACCGCCGTTTGCCCCAGAAGTCGATGTAACCGGGCTCGGCGCCCTTCGACTCGAGTAACTGGACGTAGCGGCTGACCGCGCCCCGGATCGTCTCCTCTTCCAGGTCCGCGCCGAAGATGATCATGACCTCGTACGGCCTCAAGGGCTCGTACCTCCTGTGGACCGGCAGCTTCCGCTGCGGGCTGCTCGTGGCGGCGCCGAAACGCGTTGCGAGCAGCAGGAATCGATTTCGGGTCGGCGCCCGGTGGTGCTGATCCGGGAACCGGCCCGTGACGCTACCAGGTGGCCGTTCTCCTCTTCGACGTGACCTATCGAGACGAACCCTACCGAGCGGGTGTGACAGCTATCCGGGTCACGCTCACCCGCCGCCGCGTGGCTTCACCCCAATCGAACTGGCCCGCGATCACTCCGGTATTTCTTGAGCAAACGCGGGCCAGTTCCGAGGGGTGATCGCCGAGGGGTCGGTGCTACGTCGTGCAGGGTGCGAGTGTGCCGTCGGGGAAGTGGCCGGTCAGGGTCTCGAGCGCGAAGCGGTACGGCGCACGGGAGCGGTACTGCGGGCACTCGGCATCGGTGCCGGTGCACGGGGTCATGCGGACGCGGTCGACGCGGGTGCCGTCGGCGGCGTAGAAGCCGACGTCGAGGTCGGCCTTCGTGCCCGACATCGTGAACGCATCGTCGACCGAGCCGTTGAGCACAAAGAGCATCCCCGTGTACGGACCGAGGTCGTTGCGTCCTCGCAGCCCCTTGGTCAACTCGGCAGGCGAGTCGGCGACGACCAACCGCAGGCACTTGCCCCCAACCGACACTCGAACCTCCGTCAAGCCTTTGAACGGCGCAACCGCGGGCGGTTGACGCGCCAGCGCGGTGTCAAGCGCGCGCGAGAGCGGCGAGGTCGGGGCCGTGGTCGGTTGCACGCCTCGCGACGCGGTCAAGACCGTCGTGTCGGTCGTGAGCTTGGCGATACCGAGCCCCAGGGACACCGCGCCGATGACGAGCAAGACCCCGATTCCCGCAATCAGCACGGGCCGGCCACGGCGGCGCTCCGGTGTCACGCGTTGGCGCGGTTGGGGTGGCTCGTGTCGCCGTAGAGCTCGAGTGCCTCGGCGACGTCATCGGCCGCGTGATACGTCTCGTCGCTCGACGGAAAGCGCCCGTCGCGCACATCGGTGACGAATCTCGTGATCGCATTGGTGGCATCGCACTTCAGGTCGGCGTAGCGACGCACGAACTTCGGCGCGATCCGATCCTCGAAGCCGAGCAGATCGTGGAACACGAGCACCTGCCCGTCGCAATGGCGTCCGGCACCGATACCGATCGTGGGCACGGCGACCGTGTCGGTGACCAGCCGTGCGACCGCATCCGGCACGCACTCGAGCACGATCGCGAAGCAACCGGCGTCGGCAAGCGCGATCGCGTCGTCAACGATCGCGCGGGCCGCCTCGAGTCCCTTGCCCTGCACCTTGAACCCGCCAAGCGCGTGCACGGATTGCGGGGTGAGGCCGAGGTGACCCATCACCGGGATCTCGGCATCGAGGATCGCATGCACCGCGTCGAGCCGCTTCCGGCCGCCTTCGAGCTTGATCGCCCCGGCACCGGCGCGCACCAGAGTGGCGGCATTGCGCACGGTGTCGTCGCGCGACAAGTGGTAGCTGAGCCAGGGGAGGTCACCGACAACCAGCGGCTGCGGCTTCGTGCGCGCCACCGCGCCCACGTGATGAGCCATGTCGTCGATCGTGACCTGCAGCGTGTTGTCGTAACCGAGCACGACCATCGCGAGCGAGTCGCCGACAAGGATCATGTCGGCACCGGCATCGCTGACGATGCGCGCCGAGGGCGCGTCGTACGCCGTGACCATGACGAGCGGACCGTTGCCCTTCCGGGCGCTGATATCGGGCGCGGTGACCGTGGCGGCCATCTCCGTACCTCCACCGTCCAGGGCTCACACGGCTCCCGGCGGTACAAATCAGACTACCCCAGGCCCAGGTCGTCGTGCCCGTCCGGGGTGTCGCTCAACGGCCTGCCGCGCGCGTCAGCCGGCGTGACGCCGGCCGTGGAGCTCACGGCGATCGAGGTGATTCCACCGGCATTCGAGACACACCTCGACGATGTAACAGGCGAACTCGTCGACTTTCGAGCCGAGCTTCTCGAGCTCGGTCGGGTGGCTGATACACCGCCCGTTGGCCGTCTTCAGCTTGTCGCCGTAGACGTACTGCACGAAGCGCACGCGGTCGGCGCCGCAGACCGGACAGTCGTGCGGCGCCGCTTCGCCCACGTGGTGACCCGCCCGCAGGAGCTCGGGATGTGCGTCACAGACGTCGAGACGGGTGAGCACACCTCGTCGCAAGTCCCGAAGGACGGCCCGGCGGGCCAGCGTGTAGTCGGTGTGCCTGCGCACCGCCGAAGTGTACCGACGCAATACAGGCGGGTGAACGGCGCACGGAGGCACTGGGGACCGAGCAGCGGTCCCGTCCGGCGTGAAACCGCGGTGAACAGGAGGTGACTTGACGGTGGACGGCAGACTCGCGATACTGGTGTGCCGATATATCGCACCGATATATCGCACCTGGTTCCGAAGAAGGAAGATCCGTGCTCGAACTGGCCATCTTGGGCTTGCTCAAGGAACAGCCGCTCCACGGCTACGAACTGAAGAAGCGACTGGGCGAGACCCTCGGGTTCCTGTGGGGGGTCTCCTACGGCTCGCTGTACCCGGCCCTCAAGCGGCTCGAGCGCGACGGCGCGATCGAGACCGTCGATCCGGCCGAGGCCTTCCGGGCGTCGGGACCCGCAACGGGATCGCTCAGTGGAGAGGCCGCGGCCGCGAGGATCCGCCGCCTCACCAAGCCCGGTCGCCGCACCCGCAAGGCGTACCGGATCACCCCGGCCGGCGAGGAGCAGTTCACGCGCTTGTTGATCGCCGGTGCGCCCGCCGGCGCCGACGAAGACCGTGACTTCACACTGAAGTTCGCGTTTGCGCGGCATCTGTCGAGCGACGGCCGTCTCGAGCTGCTCGGCCGGCGCCGGGTAGCCCTCGCCGACCGGCTGTCTCGTGCTCGGAGCACGGGAGCCGCAAAGGGCGATCGCTACACGCGTTCGCTCGCAGAACATCGCACCAAGTCCACCGAACGCGACCTCGAGTGGGTCGACGAGCTGATCAGCGCGGAGCGGCGAGCGTCAACCGCCGCGACGCCGGCATCAACGCCACCCCCCGAGGCAGCGACCGTTGCGTCAGAAGGAGCACCCGCATGAGTGGGAAGATTCGAGTCGCCATCGCCGGTGTCGGGAACTGCGCCAGCAGCCTCGTCCAGGGCATCGAGTACTACCGCAACGCGGACCCCACCGAGAGCGTGCCCGGCCTGATGCACGTCGAGCTCGGCGGCTACCACGTCGGTGACGTCGAGTTCGTCGCCGCGTTCGACGTCGACGCCGCCAAGGTCGGCCTTGATATGGGCAAGGCGATCTACGCGGGGCAGAACAACACGATCAAGTTCGCCCGCGTCGGCGAGCTCGGCGTGCAAGTGCAGCGCGGACCGACCCTCGACGGGCTCGGCAAGTACTACCGCGAGACGATCGAGGAGTCTCCGGCCGAGCCGGTCGACGTCGCCCAGGTGCTGCGCGACTCCGCCGCCGATGTGCTCGTGAGCTACCTCCCCGTCGGCTCCGACGCCGCCCAGAAGCAGTACGCACAGGCGTGCCTCGACAGCGGTGTCGCGTTCGTCAACGCGATCCCCGTGTTCATCGCCAGCGACCCTGTCTGGGCGAAGAAGTTCAGCGACGCGAACCTGCCCATCGTCGGTGACGACATCAAGAGCCAGGTCGGCGCGACCATCGTGCACCGCATCCTCGCTCGTCTCTTCGAAGACCGGGGCATGGTGCTCGATCGCACCTACCAGCTCAACGTGGGCGGCAACATGGACTTCAAGAACATGCTGGAGCGCGAACGGCTCGAATCGAAGAAGATCTCGAAGACCCAAGCCGTCACCAGCCAGATCGACAACGGCATCGCCGCAGACGACGTGCACATCGGCCCGTCCGACCACGTCGCCTGGCTCGACGACCGCAAGTGGGCCTACATCCGCCTCGAAGGTCGCAACTTCGGCGACGCGCCGCTCAACATCGAGATGAAGCTGGAAGTGTGGGACTCGCCCAACTCCGCGGGCGTGATCATCGACGCGTTGCGCTGCGCCAAGCTGGCGTTGGACCGTGGGATCGGCGGACCGCTGCTCGGGCCGTCGGCCTACTTCATGAAGTCGCCG
>DASVIY010000112.1:0-8455 GCA_036386195.1 Acidimicrobiia bacterium
CCCGGCCGTTTCTGCCATGTTGCCCGGTTGGCGGCGCCCGGTGCGCGGCCGATCCTGGCCATCGCACCGTCCGCACAGCCAGATCGATCACGTGTTGCTCGGTCCGGGCATCGAAGCGCTCGACGCCGGCGTGCTCGACGATGTCGGCTCCGACCATCTGCCTATCCGCGTCACCCTCGACTTGCGCTAGAACGGCTCCACCGCGACACAGGGAGAGTGCGATGGCGGAGACAGTTCGGGGAGTCGTCGCCCGGAGCAAGGGCGCGAAGGTGTCGGTGGAGTCGATCGTCGTGCCCGATCCGGGTCCCGGCGAGGCGGTCGTGCGCGTGCAGGCGTGCGGCGTGTGCCACACCGACCTGCACTACAGGGAAGGCGCGATCAACGACGACTACCCGTTCCTGCTCGGCCACGAAGCCGCGGGGATCGTGGAAGCGGTAGGCGACGGCGTCGACACGGTCGCGCCCGACGACTTCGTGATCCTCGCGTGGCGCGCCCCGTGTGGACAATGCCGATCCTGCCGTCGCGGCCGGCCCTGGTACTGCTTCGACAGCCAGAACGCGCGGCAGCCGATGACGCTGCTCGACGGCACGCCGCTCTCGCCCGCGCTCGGCATCGGCGCGTTCGCCGACAAGACGCTGGTGGCCGCCGCCCAGGCGGTCGCGGTCAACCCCGCGGCGAGTCCGGAGGCCGCCGGTCTGGTCGGCTGCGGCGTGATGGCCGGGCTGGGCGCAGCAATGAACACGGGTCAGGTGCAGCGCGGCGACACCGTCGCCGTGTTCGGCTGTGGCGGGGTGGGGAACGCCGCGATCCAGGGTGCGGCGCTGGCTGGCGCGCGTCGCATCATCGCAATCGACGTCGACGCGAGAAAGCTCGTGCTCGCTACCGAGTTCGGTGCCACGCACACAATCGACTCGAGCCGCACCGACCCGGTCGAGGCCGTGCGCGCGCTCACCGAAGACAACGGCGCCGACGTCTGCATCGAAGCTGTCGGCAGGCCCGAAGTGATGCAGCAGGCGTTCTTCGCGCGCGATCTCGCCGGCACGCTCGTGCAAGTCGGTGTGCCGGATCCGTCGATGAAGATCGAGCTGCCGATGATCGAGTTCTTCGGCCGCGGTGGCGCGCTCAAGCCGTCCTGGTACGGCGACTGTTTGCCGACGCGCGACTTTCCGATGCTGATCGATCTCTATCTCGAGGGGAAGCTCGATCTCGACCGCTTCGTGTCGGAGACGATCACGCTCGACGACGTCGAGGCGGCCTTCGTCAAGATGGAGCGAGGCGAGGTGCTCCGGTCGGTCGTGGTGCTCTGAGCACTGAACCGATGAGCTGCTGAGGCGCGCCAGATCGCTCTGCCGCTCGCGCGAGTGAACAGCTAACCGAGGGCCGTCGTGCCGTCGTTGCGCACGCCGACGTAGCCGCCCGCCGAGAAGGTCATGCCGCGCCAGCGGTCGCTCGTCAACGTTGAGAGCCTGTGCGGCGCGGCGCGCCACCAGATGTTGACCGCGTGGATGCCGCCGAAGCCATCGAGCACCGCAAAGCCCCACTTGTCAGGCGTGCCCGACGTGTACACGACGAAGTCGCGAGCGATATCCCAGCCGTTCCAGTACGGGCCGCCCGCCGGCAGCGTCGCCGTACCGGCCATGTGGATCGCACCGAACCCGTCGAGCACGAATACCCCCCGGTTGTCGGGCGTGAACTGGAGGCTGCGGGCGATGTCCCATCCTTTCCACCACTGCGGCGTGAGGCGCGGCGCGTCGCCGAACGCGTGGACCCCGCCCCACCCGTCGAGCACCGCATACCCGTGACCGGTGGAACTGATGGCGACACTGCGCGCGATGTCCCACCCGTTCCAGTACACGCCGCCGAGTTGACTGAGTGCGGTTGCCGAGCCAAACAGGTGGAGTGCGCCGTACCCGTCGAGCACGGCGTAGCCATGGCCGTCGGGCATCACCGCGATGTCGCGCGCGATGTCCCAGCCGAACCGGGTTGAGCCGTAGTTCGTTGCGCCGCCGCGCGCGGTGACGGTGCCGTCGCCGCTCAGGGCGTAGTAGCCGCCGAGCGGGTTGCTCGCGACGGCCCGACCGGGTTGCGCCAGGTTCGCCGGGCAGTTGAAGCCGCTCGGGAAGCTGAGCCCGTCGGCGGGGCAGTTACCGGGTAGCCCCGCGCCCATCAGCATGTTCTGATACATGCTGAGGATGCCCTGACCGTATGTCGTGCCGGGCACCGCCCAGCGTCCGTTGAGGTCGGTCCAGTTGGGAGCGATGCCGCGGTATGAGAGAGGCGGGCTGAGCAGCGAGGAACGGAAGTTGCGGTCCGCGTACCCGCGGAGCAGCTCCATCTGGGCGCGCACGCCGGTACGCGCGTCCGGGAACGTGTGGCCGCCGCTACAGCTGTTGCATGCACCGAGGCCCGCGTAGTTGTAGTCACCCGGGTGCACCTGCCCGTACGACGGGAAGCTGAGCCAGCCGGTCTCGATGATGGTCTGCGCGAACGCGACATCACCGCGGACGTTGGCTGCGGAGCCTTCTTCGATGAAGAGTTGCGCGAGCCCGTCGACCGTCAGACCCCAAGGAAGGTTCGCGGTCTTGCCGTTCGCTCGGAACCAGTTCGCCATCTGCGTCGCCGTCATCGTCGAGCGGCCCATGATCGACGAGCCCGTCGGCGGACCACCCGACTCGCACGCGGCGAGGCCAACGAGCGCGGCGACGAGGAAGATGGTGCAAATGCGCGCTCGAATAGTCATTACAGAAGACATCGGCGGAGAACGTCGTCGAGTTGAGGGACTGTGCACCGTACGGCGGCGCACGGCACCAGCCGCGGATACCCATCACCTCTCCGTGCCGGCGCGTGACGTCAGGCACGAATGCAGGGTTGTGAATGAGTGAAACGCCTGCTCCGGGCGCTGCGCGGGACGCGCGCGGGATACGGTCCGAGGCACAGCCACCACATCTGCCGAGTCCGCGCACCAGGAGACGGCATGGCCACGAGCGAGCTGCACGACCAGGTTGTCGTCATCACCGGCGGGAACGCGGGGATCGGCACGGAGACGGCGGTCAACCTGGCCGGCCTCGGTGCGCATGTGATCATCACCGCTCGCAACCCATCGCGCGGAGCGGCGGCGCTCGAGGAGATCCAAACCCGCAGCGGCAGCGCCGACGTCGAGGTCATGGCACTCGACCTCGCGAGCTTCGCGTCGATCCGCGCGTTCGCGAAGCAGCTCCTCGACCAACAGGATCGACTCGACGTGCTCGTCAACAACGCCGGTCTGGTGCTCAACAAGCACCAGGAAACGGCGGACGGGTTCGAGATGCAGTTCGGTGTCAACCATCTCGGGCACTTCCTGCTCACGAGTCTGTTGCTCGACCGGTTGCGGTCGAACACCGAGGGCGCGCGCGTTGTCGTGGTGTCGTCGCACGCGCACAAGTGGGCGCGTCACGGGCTCGACTTCGATAACTTGAATTCGACCGGCCGTGGCCTGCCCTACGGCATCTACTCGAAGACCAAGCTCGCGAACATCTTGTTCATGCGCGAGCTCGCATGCCGTCTCGGCGACACGAAGGTGACGGCGAACGCGCTGCACCCCGGGTTCGTCGCGAGCAGGTTCAGTCGCGACGGCGACGCCGGCGTGCTGGGCACGACCGCGATGGTGATCGGACGCCCGTTTGCGATCCGTCCGGCGAAGGGCGCGCTCACGTCGACCTATCTCGCGTCGTCACCCGACGTCGCGGGCATCACCGGCGAGTACTTCTACAAGTGCCGGCCCACCTCGATATCCAAGTTCGGCATGGACGCGGACGCGGCCCGTCGCCTGTGGGACGTCAGCGAGCAACTCGTGGCCGGCGCGAGCTGAGCGGGCGCCGCGCTAACCGATCCAACCCGCGTCGGAGAGCTTGCGGTCGATGGAGAACGCCGCGCTGATAAGACCGAGGTGCGTGAAGGCCTGCGGGAAGTTGCCCAGGTGCTCACCGTGCGGCCCGAGCTCTTCGGCGTAGAGCCCCACGTGGTTCGCGTATCCGAGCATCTTCTCGAACACGAACCGCGCCTTCTGGGCGTCGCCGGAACGAGCGCGCACCTCCGCGTACCAGAACGAGCACATGTTGAACGTGCCCTCTTCGCCCATCAGCCCGTCGCTCGCGGCGTTGCCGACGCGATAGCGGTAGACGAGCGAGTCATCGACGAGATCCTCTTCGATCGCACGCAGCGTGGAGAGCCAGCGGGGATCCATCGGGCTGATGAACTTCACCATCGGCATCAGCAACGTCGACGCGTCGACCGTCGTCACGCCCTTGTGCTGCACGAACGTCTGGCGGTTCGGATCCCAGAAGTTGTCGAAGACGTCGTGGTAGATCGCGTCGCGGGTCGTGCGCCAACGGTCGAACGGATACGGGAACGATCGCCGGTCGGCGAGGCGGATCGCACGATCGACCGCGACCCAGCACATGAGCCTCGAGTAGAGGAACTCCCGCTGACCGCCGCGCACCTCCCAGATGCCCTCGTCGGGACGTTGCCAGTTCTCCGCGACGTAGTCGACGAGACGCACGCACGCCTGCCACAGCTCGTGCGAGATCGGAGCGCCGTACTTGTTGTAGAGGTAGATCGAGTCCATGAGCTCGCCGTAGATGTCGAGCTGCAGCTGGTCGTACGCGCCGTTGCCGACACGCACCGGCGATGAGCCGCGGTAGCCCTCGAGATTGTCGAGGGTGGACTCGGTGAGCAGCTTGCGTCCGGCGCAGCCGTACATGATCTGCATCGAGCCGTCGGGATTGAGATTCATGCACCGATCCTCGATCCAGTGCATGAAGTTGCCGGCCTCGGCCGTATAGCCCAGCCGGATGAGGGCGAAGAGCGTGAACGACGCGTCGCGGATCCACGTGTAGCGGTAGTCCCAGTTGCGCTCACCGCCCAACTCTTCGGGTAGGCCGAAGGTCGGCGCCGCGATGAGTGACCCGTGCGTGTTGGACACGAGCAGCTTCAACACCAGCGCGGAGCGGTGCACGATCTCGCGCCAGCGGCCCGTGTAGGTGCAGTGCGACAGCCAGGTGCGCCAGAAGTTGACGGTTTCCTTGAACGACTCCGAGACATAGGCGGGCGACTCGGCCGGGCTCGTCGCGCCCGGCACTGCGGCTTCTAGGATGAACGCGGCCGTCTCGCCGGCACCCAGTGTGAAGCGCGCCACTGCGGCCCCGTCAAGGATCTCGACCGGTACTTCCGTGCGGAGCCGCAACGCGGTCTTGTCGGGACCGTCGGAAACGAAGACGACTTCGCCGTCACGTTGCTCGACACGATGCGAGGCGCGCGCGTAGTCGAAGCGTGGGTTGCAGATGAGGTCGTAGCTCACCTCGCCGCGCACGGTCTTCACGCGCCGCACGATCGTGTGGCAGTGCTCACTCGGGTCGGCGCCTACCGGCATGAAGTCGGAGACCTCGCCGACGCCTTCCTTGGCGAGGAAACGCGTGATCAACACGTTGGTGTCGGGCAGGTACAGCTGCTTGACCGCACCCTCGAGGCAGGGACGGATCTGGAACCGACCGCCGTTGTGGCGATCGAGCAACGCGGCGAAGACGGTCGGCGAGTCGAAGTGCGGGTAGCTCAGGAAGTCGATCGAGCCGTCCATCCCGACGAGCGCGACGGTGTGCAGGTCACCGATGATCCCGTAGTTCTCGATCGGCTGGTACTGCGCGTCGTCCACGCGGACCCCCTCGCGCCGGTCATTCGCCGGCCGATGGTGCCACGGATGACGTCAGGCCGGGGGCGCAGGCTCCGCGGCGAGGATCGCGCCGATGCGGCGGAGCTGCTCCGTCTCCGAACCGAGGCTGAACTCGATCTGCTTCGCCCACAGGAAGTAGCGGTGGATCGGGTAGTCGAGGTCGATGCTGATGCCGCCGTGCACGTGCAGCGCGGCGTGCACCACGCGGCTGCCCGCCTCCGACGCCCAAAACTTGGCGCTGGCCACGTCGAGCGGCGCGGACTCGTCGCCGTCGAGGTGGCTCGCCGCCTGGAGCATCGTGAGCTCGATGCCCTGCGCGTCGATGTACGCGTCGGCCATCCGCTGGCCCACGGCTTGGAACGTGCCGATCGCGCGATCGAACTGCTTGCGCTCGGTCGTGTACTGCGCGGTCTGGTGCAACGCTTCGTGGCTGACCCCGGCGGCGATCGCGCAGAGCCCGGCCGTCGACCGTGCGAGGAGCCAGTCGAGGATAACGGCGCCGTCGGCCACGGTGCCGAGCATGCCGGCGGCTTCGACGGTCACGCCGCGCAACGTCATCTCGAATTGCGGCTCGAGGTTGAGCGTGTCCTGGCGTTCGAGCGTGACCCCGTCCGCCTTCGGGTCGACGAGGAACACCGCGACGCCGTCGTCGGTGCGCGCGGGCACCAGCACGGCGTCGGCAAGGTGCGCCGCGGGCACGCAGATCTTCGTGCCGTCGACACGCCACGCGTTGCCGGCGCTCACCGCAACGGTCGTGGGCGACTCGGGGGGCGCGCCGACCTCGTTGAGCGCCGCGGTGAGCACCGTGAGACCGCTCACGACGCCGGGAAGGAGCCGGGCCTGCTGCTCCTTGCTGCCGAAACGCGCGATCGGGAGCGCGCCCATCACCAACGTGGCGAGCAGCGGCAGCGGCGCGGCGGTGCGACCCTGCTCCTGGAGAACGAGGCAGAGCTCGAGGAAGCCGTAGCCGAGACCGCCGTGCTCCTCGGGCACCGCGACCCCCAGCAGGTTCGCCTTCGCGAGCTCCGCCCACGTCTCGCGATCGAACCACTCTGGTCCGGCCTCCACTTCTTTCAGCCGCGCCGGCGTCATGCGGTCGCCGAGAATCTGGCGCGCCAGCCCCTGCAGCGCCTGCTGCTCGTCACTCAGTGAGAAGTCCATCTCGCTCCTGGTCGTGTGTCTTGCGTTCTGGCGTCGCAAACCACCATGTGATGTTGATTTCCGACGCAAGTTCGCGGTGGGTTGTGGCGGTCAGCGGGGGGAACCGGGCATGTTGAGGCCGAAGATGGCGATCAGGTCGCGCTGGAGCTCGTTGGTGCCGCCGCCAAAGGTGAGGATGTGCATCGAACGCACGAGGCGCTCGAGCCGTCCATGCAGGACGACCTCGGGTGCGCCGCGCCGCAACGCGGCTTGCGGACCGAGGACCTCCAGCAGCAACCGGAACGCCTCGAGGTAGAACTCGGTGCCGAACACCTTGATCGCGGACGCGTCGGCCGGGTTGAGCGGCGTGCCGACGGTCGCTTCCCACGCGATCTTCCAGTTGGCGAGCTTCAGGAACTCGAGCTTGGCGTACACGCGCGCCAGGTTGAGCTGCACCCACTCCTGGTCGATGACGCGGCGGCCGTCGGCGAGCTTCGTGTCCTGCGCCCACCGGCGCACGTCGTCGAGCTGACGCTCCACGATGCCCGACGAGCACAGCGTGACGCGCTCGTGGTTGAGCTGGTTGGTGATGAGGTTCCAACCCTGGTTCTCGCCGCCGACGAGGTTGCCGACGGGCACGCGCACGTCCTCGTAGTAGGTCATGTTGGTGTTGAGCTCGCCGAAGTTCTCGATCGGCACGCACTTGAAGCCGGGACTGTTGGTCGGCACGATGATGATCGAGATGCCCTTGTGCTTCTTCACCTCGGGATCGGTGCGCACCGCGAGCCAGACGTAATCGGCGTCGGTCGCAAGGCTGGTGAAGATCTTGGTGCCGTTGATCACGTACTCGTCGCCGTCGCGCACCGCGCTCGTCTTGAGCGACGCGAGGTCGGTGCCGGCGTCGGGCTCGGTGTAGCCGATCGCGAAGTGCAGCTCACCGGCGAGGATCTTCGGCAGGTAGTACGCCTTCTGCTCGTCACTGCCGTAGCGCATGATCGTGGGCGCGACCGAGTTGATCGTGAGCATGGGCACCGGCGCGGAGGCGCGCATCGACTCGTCGAAGAACACGAACTGCTCGATGTGCGTGCGGTCCTGGCCGCCGTACTCCTTGGGCCAGCCGATGCCGAGCCAGCCGTCGTCGGCCATCTGCTTCGTGATCGTGCGCGGGACGGGCCCCACGCCCTCGCTGCGTGAGAGCAGGTCTTCGATCTCGGGAGTCAGCAGGTCGCGGTAGTACTCGCGCAACTCCTGTCGGAGCGCCTCATGTTCCTCGGAGTAGCCGACGTACATGGAGAATCCTTCCGCCGCCGGGATGCGAACCGGCCGGGAGTCGAGCCACTGACCGTACCCGCAAGGTAGAACAGGTTCCAGTTTGCCCCATCAGGCCGGTCGGGCTCTGCGGAACGCCTGCACCGAGGGAAATCCGACCAGGAGCGTCTGGACGTACCAAAGCCGGCGCTCGCGATCCGAGCAACCGGCTTGCGCCGCGGCTCGACGCGCGTGGCGGGCCTCGAGCACGTGGGTCAGCGTGGCGACGGCGAACCCGGCGCGAAGCACAGCGTTCGGGGTGCGGTCGCTGACCGTGCGTCGGTACCAACGGTTGACCGGCGG
>DASVIY010000113.1:0-7711 GCA_036386195.1 Acidimicrobiia bacterium
GACAACACCACCGACCCAGGCGGGGCCCACACCCGAAGACAAGGCGAAGGCCAAGCTGCAGTCGGCCGCCGTGTCGTGCGCGCCGTTCCCACCGCCTATCGAACAGGCCACGTCACAAAGGCTCTCGATCGAATCGGGCAATGGTCCCGACAACTTTGTGCTCCTGGTGGTCGACCAGACGGCGTCAGGTGAACAGGACTTCAGATGGCGGGTCGACAGAGCGACCGGCGCATTCACGCCACTCGACAGCCTGGCCCAGGCGGCAAGTGATCACTGCTCCGGCCTGAACTAGCGCGGCGCGCCCAGATTCGTCAGACGACCGCCATCGCGGAGCCCATGAGGTCGAAGAAGTTGTCGCAGTAGAAGCGACGGCGCACGTCTTCGCTCGCGTCGTTCAACGACGCCTCGAAGCGCTCGATCGGGCGCCGTCCTCCCTCCACGTGCGGATAGTCGGAGGAAAACAGGCACACGTCGGGGCCGGCCTGCCCGATGATCCACCCGACGTCCTCGGTGGGGTACGGCGTGGCACGCACTTGGCGCTGCACGTACTCGCTCGGGCGAAGCGACAGCGCGCGCAACCGTTCCTCGTGGCGCGCAAAGGCTTCGAACGCAGACTCCATC
Organism: Acidimicrobiia bacterium; assembly: GCA_036386195.1. GTDB lineage: Bacteria > Actinomycetota > Acidimicrobiia > IMCC26256 > JBBRZM01 > JBBRZM01. Next base: position 622 of record DASVIY010000113.1, read on the forward strand.
TGGCGCATCCACGACGGCAACCAGACCGCGCCCTGCTCGATCACCCCGAAACGCAGCGCGGGAAAACGGTCGAGCACGCCGTCGAAGATCATCGTCGCGAGTGTCTGCGCCGGCTGGACGGGGATCGCCATGAAATCGACCGACCGGAAGTTCTCCTCGCCGCCGTGGAAGTCGGGCGGCACCGGGAGGCCGTTGACGAAATACTCGGCGTCGAGGAGGTCGCCGGTACCACCGACGTGGAACACGACGGGGAGGCGCGCCTCCTGGGCGCGCGCCCATACCGGGTCGAGCGCGATATGGCTGGGTGAGTGCGTGGGTGGACACCCCGATGCGACGAGGAGCGCGGCGGCGCCCATCTCGATCGCCTCGTCGGTCATCGCCGCGGCACGGTCGAAGTCGACCAGCGGCACGTAACACGTGGGCAACAACCGTCGGTCGACGGAGCAGAACTCGATCATCCCGCGGTTGTGCGCTCGCGCGACCGCGTACGCGAGGTCGACGTCGCCGGCGTGCTCCCAGTCGCGCAGCCGCCGGTTGTGAAACGTGTTGAACACGAGCTGGGTCGAGAACCCGAGCAGGTCGAGCGCGCGCGGGCGGTCCTCGGCGACGAAGGCCCCGGTGGCCGCGAAGTTCTTCCGGGCCATGATCTCAGCTTCCTCATCCGCGCGGTACGCCGGCGATGCATGCCGTTCTCGGAGCCGCGAGAACGTCGCGTCGAGATCGCGCAGCTGCTCGGTCGGGTCGCCCGTTTGTCGCAGCTCGTTGCCGCTCGACAGGCTCGACGGGGTGATGCGGTCGCGAAACTCCGGATCGGCGTGGTCACGCAGCCAGGTCGGCGGCTCCATGATGTGCGAGTCGGCGTCGTGCACGACCCGTCCGGTGCTGTACGGCATCTCGCCCTCCGGCACCTGGTCGTAGCCGGCCCGTTGGCGCGTCAACGTTTGTGCAATCAGGTGCCCTATAGGAACCACGATTGCACAAACGGTGGGTCGGGCGTCAGCGCACGGCGTTGGTGTTGTCGGGGTCGGCGTAGGCGGCTTCGAGCGCGCTGGGGCGGTCCTGCCGCAGCAGCCCGATCTCGTTGCCGCTCGGATCGCGCAGCACGTGGACGGGTCCGTCGGGAGTGCCCGCGGTCTCCCCCACCGCTTCGAAGCTCGACGAGGCGAGCCGCTCGATCGCGGCGTCGAGGTCGTCCACGGTCCAGATCGGCAGCACGCTCGGCGCTTCCCGATGCTCGGCGAGCAACACCAGCGGCCCCACGCCGGTCACGCGCACCGCCGCGACTTCGGTACCGAACGCATCGAAGCGCCACACGAGCTCGGCGCCGAATGCTTCCAAATAGAACGCGATCGACGCATCGACATCGTCAACGCCCACGTACAGGTAGACGAGCTCGCGCAGCACACTGTTGTCGGCGGTCACGCGCGGTGATCGTACGAAAGAACGCGGCGCGTCGCACGCGCCCAGCGCGCTCGAGGTGTTTTTGGTTGACGTTCGGAGGCCGCTCCTGAATACTCCCGTGAGTCGTTCGGCAGAAAGGGCTTGATGTGCGAGCAGAAGCCAGGCCGCAGCTCCTCGACACGAGTCGGATCCAGCTCGAGCTCCAGCGGGTGAAGCCGACGCACAGCAAGATCGGCGAGGAGCTCGAAAAACTCCTCGGCACGGTGGAAATCAAGGTCAAACGTTGGTTCGACCTCTGGAAGTACCTGAAGTGGCTGTTGCCGCAGTGGGACCGTCTCGGGTTCAACATGCAATCGCAGCAGCAGACCAACTGGTGCTGGGCGGCGACCTCGACCAGCACCGCGGTGTACTACAACGCGACGACCACGTGGACGCAGTGCACGGTCGCGAACGGCGAGACCGGCCGTACCGACTGTTGCGGCACCGGCGGCCCCGGGGCGTGCAACGTGTACGGCTTCCTCGACACCGCGCTGACACGAGTCGGCCATTTCGACCACCGAGACAACAGTGCCGGCACGTTCGCGTCCATGAAGACGGAGATCAATGCGAGCCGGCCGGTCGGTATCCGCGTCGCGTGGTCGGGCGGTGGCGCGCATTTCCTCGCGATCATCGGCTACCTCGACGACGCGACCGACTATGTCGCCGTCGACGATCCGATCTACGGGAAGTCCGACATCACGTTCGCCACGCTGACCAGCACCTACCAGTCGACCGGCAGCTGGACGCATACCTACTACACGAAGGCCTAGGAGGTACACGATGCCGCTGCAGGCACCAGACCCGCCCGACGAGGCTGTCGATGCGTTGCGAGGCGCGCTCGGCGCGTTGGGCGACCGCGGACAGTTCGGCGTCCGGGCGCTCCGCCGAGCCCGGCCCGAGCAGATAACGGTGGCCGCGCCCCACCAGGTCTTCACGCTCGGTCTGGACGATCTGCGCGAGCGCCTTTCTCTCCGCGACGCCAAGCCGTCCGCATGGCGCTTCTTCATCGAGGTCGACCGCGAGGTCGTGGCGTCCGCCGAGACCACCACGATCAGCGCCCGGGAGCACGAGTTCTCGCACGTCAACGAAGGGCCGTTCGTCGCGGGCACCGTCGCGGCACTCGAGATCGCGGAGCGCTGGGCCGACGAGCGCAACGAAGACTTCGACTTCCGGCTGGTGCACATCCCGGCGATCTACTCCGTCAACGTCTGGGCCCACCGGCGCGGCGCGGACACCCACGACGAAGATCTCCTCGTGCCGGCCGCTCCCGCGCCGCCGGGCGTCGAGGCGAACCGGCCCTACGCGCCCGACGAGCTGCTCGACATCCTGGCCGGCCTCGCTCGCGACGTGCCCGAGCTCGGCCCCGACGATGCGCGCGGCGGCTGACGCACCCACCGTTTGTGCAAAAGTGGCCCCTATAGGTACCGCTGGTGCACAAACGTTGACGCGCCAATCCGCGGCTGCTCTACGCGCCGCGAGCACTTCGGCTACCAACGAGTTGTCGACGGCGATCCGCCCGAGCCGGCCGACCTGCACATCCCGACGCTTGCCGAGCTCGTGAGCGCGGCCCGCGGGTGGGAGGGGCTGCACCACCTGATCGTCGACGTGAAGATGCCCGCCGATGACGCCGACAAGGCTCCGGCGATGCTGCAGGCGATCGCGGACGCGTTCGCGGGGGGCGTCCCCTTCGACGTCACGCTCCTGGTCCCCGACGAGACCGTCCTGAAAGTGATGCGCAACGCAGTTGGTGCGGTCACGTCGTCGGTGCCGTTCGCGTTCTCGTGGGACCGCGAGATCCCTGCCGGCATCGTGATCAACCCGGAGAAGTTCAGCGCGATCGACGGTGCGATCCGCTACGGCAACACGGTCGCGAGCGTCGGCCGCCCGACGATCGCGACGCTGGCGCCGTTCGACGTGTACGAAGACGTCATGCGCTATGACGTGAAGCGGTGGGAGGCGTTCAACCTCAACCCCCGCGTCAACCAGGGTCGCCAGATCGACCGGCTCATCGCGTGGACGCTCAACGACCCGGCCGAGATGGCCGAGCTCGTCCGCCTGGGTGTCTCCGGCATCATCACCGACGACGTGCCGGCACTGCAAGATCGTCGACGCGGCCGGCGTCCCGCGCTAGCCGCGGTCAAAGGTCAACTGCTCGTTTACTCGAGGAATTACCCCGGTATTTGCCGGGAATACCACGAGTGAACGCGCGTCGGCGCGTGCTCGGGCGGATGTTAGGCCCAGGTGCGGCGGGCGCGTTCGGCGGGGTCCTGGTTGTAGAACGCGCGCAGGACCGTGTACAGGTCGGGCTCGTGCTCGTCGAGCTCGATCGGCACGTCGAAGAACGCCTCGGTCGCGACCGCGAAGAACTCGGCCGGGTTCGTGGCTCCGTAGGGCTGCAACGGTGGCCGCTCCGCGCCGTCGCGCAGCGCTTGGAACGCGTCGGTACACACTTCGACCCACCGGTCGACGTCGGTACGGCTCTCCAGCGGTGGGGTGCCGTCCACGAGATCGTTGAGCATGTCGAGCTTGTGGGCGAGCTCGTGGTACACGACGTTGTGCCCGCGCTCGGGGTGGCTCGACCCCTTCACGACGTCGTCCCACGCGATCATCACGGGTCCTCGCCGTGTGTGAGCCTGGCCGAGCACCCGCACCGGGGTTTCGTTGTAGAGACCGGGGACGATGCCGGGCTCGGTGCGGTGGTTGCGGCCGGAAATCGGGTCCAGTGGCGCGCCACCTTCGCCGAACGTGGTCGGCCACACGATGATCGCGCTGACCTCGCTGTAATAGCTGACGTCCAGGCCGAGCACGAGCACCGCGGCGTGGGCCGCGATCGCGACCCTCATCTCGTCGGTCAGTGCGAAGTCGCGCGCCGCCTCCCAATGCTTGTGGCGCAGCAGCCAGTCAGCGTCCTGTTGCAGCTGCTCGCGTTCGGCGGTGTCGAGCGCCCGCCACACGGCGAGGTGGTCGGCAACGATGCTCTCCCAGCCGTCGGGCAGGCCACGTCGCCGAAACATCACGAATGCCCAGCGTAATCAGCGAGCGCGACGCCGCCGGCGTCCCGCGCTAGGTCAACTGCTCGTTTACTCGAGGAATTACCCCTGTATTTGCCGGGAATACCACGAGTGAACGCGATTCTTGGCGCGCGCGGCTCATCGAGCGCGGAGAGCTTTGCTGATCAGTCGCCGGATGCTCAAGATCGCGACGAGCCCGAGGAGCTGGCCGCCGAGAATGATGCGCATGACGTCGACCGCGGGCTGCCATGTCACCTTGCCGTCCTTGACGGCGTAGACGCCCACAGGTCGAACGTGGATACCGAACCCGAGTGCTCCGCCCGGGCTCTGCCCGCCCGCCGGGCCGCCCTCGCCACCAGATCCTCCGCCGCCACGCACCACGGCCACCGGCACGATGCTGACGCCGTCGACCTGATACGGGTCGCCGAACACCCGGCTCACCGTCATCGTGTCCTTCACCATTCCGAGCCTGTCCATCAACGACGAGACCTGCGAGTCGGTCATCTGTGCCTCCGAGAAGTCGCCGGCTGCTTCGCGGTGACTCTGCCCAACGCGGCGCCCGGCTCAATCCCCGGAACGGGGCGACGGCCGTCGCCGCCGGCTGCCCGGAGGAGCTACCTGCCCTTCGAGCTCTCCTCGTCGTTGTCCATGCAGATGTCGGAGATGATGAGCCACGTGCCGTCGGGTTGCTTCGCCAGCACCTTGAGGGAGTAGTTGCGCCGGGTCGGCACCTCGTAGCCGCGGCCCGCCGGCGCGGCGCGGCGCTCCGAGTAGCTACGGGCGACGGCGACGGTGCCGGTCACGAACCGCAGCGACACTTGCGGGAGGGCGACGTACTCGTCAACGGTGAAGTCCTTGTCCGCAAACATCGCCCGGTGGTACTCGATGATGTCGTCGCGTCCGTGCCTCGAGGTCCCGTGCGCGTCGGTCCAGTCGGCGTCGGGCGAGTAGACGTTGATGAGCGAGTCCGCGTCTCGGTGAAGGAAGCCCGTTGCGAGCGTCAGCAACACGGTCGCAATCTCGGCCTCGTCCGTTTTCAACACGTCGGTCAGCTCGATCCTTCATCGGCGCAGAGAGACGCTCGTCCCCCCTGGCTGGGTGGGCGCGCCGATGCGACCCTTTCGGTATCGACGTGCAGCGTGCCGCGCTTGAAACAAACGCCCGGATGGGCCGAAGAGTCCGGGTTCAACTCGTCAGGAATCAGCGCGTTTCGTACGGGCCGCGTCAGGTGCGGAACGTGTAGCTGCCGGCACCGATCGTCACCGTCACGATGCCGTTGGCCGCGCCGTCGACGTGGACGCCGGAAGCCTTCGTCACCGGCCGTCCGTGCTCCGTGACCGCGCCGACGGTGCGCGCCGGGAGGTGCAACTGCGCGCCCGCGTTCGGCGGGAGCGCGAGCTCGAGTGTGAGGTGGCGCCCGTCGCGCTGCCAACCCAGGTCAATCGAACCGGCGATCGTCGGTATCCGGCCCCCGACGTGCGTGACGCCACCAGCCGGCGGCGTGATGTCGAACGTGGGACCGCCCACAGCGCCGGCAGCCGGGCGCGGCGTGATGCCGAGCAGCACCTCTTGGAATGCGACCAACGCGCTCGATCCCCAGCCGTGCGACATGCTGTCACCTTCCAGGTCACTGGGCGTCCAACTCTCCCAGGTGAACGTGCCGCCCTGGGCCAGGATGTGCGCCCAGCCCGGGTGCTTCCGGTCGCTCAGGATTCGCGCCATGTCGGTGTCGCGCCCCGCGTCGTGCAACGCCCGCAGCAGCGTCAGCCCGTTGATCGGCCCCAGCGCGATCCCGAGATGCGAGACGTACGCGCCGACCGCCGCGACCCGGTCCACCGGCACCACACCGAAGGCGAGCGCGAGCGCGTTGGCTTGCTGCGACGCGTGTGTGCTCTGCGACCCGTCCGCTTCCAACCCGTCGATGTAGATGCCGTCGGGACGGGTGAGCCGGGCGTTGATCGCGTTGGTCACGGCACCGCGCCGATTCCGGGCCGCGGCGGCCTCGTCGCCGCGACCGAGCAACACGGCCATCTGCGACACGCGGTCGAACACGTTCACCGCGAGGTCGTTGAGCGTGGTGCGCGCGACGGTCTGCATGTCGTAGCCGTAACGCATCGCCGGCGGCCAGTCGACGATGCCGTAGAGGTACTCGTCAGACCCACCGGGCAGGCGGGTCACAAGACCGGTGGCCGGATCCACCGCCCGCCACACGTAGTCGGCGACGCGGGCGACGACCGGGTACAGCGCGGCGAGCGTGGTGCGATCGCCGGTCTCGAGGTAGTACTGCCACAGCCAGTCGGGGTAGGCGACGGTCCCGTCTGGGATGTCGCGGGCACCGTCGCCGTTGGGATAGACGGCGTTGATCCGGCCGTCGGGCCAGTAGCGCGCCTGGGAGTTGGCGAAGTCGTGCAGCGCTTGCCACGTGACGTTCTGCTCACCGAACGCGTGCATGGTCGTCAACGAGTCGTTCATGCCGTCGCCGAGAAACGCGCCTTTCTCGCGCGTCGGGGTATCGACGAATTGCTCCTGCGATGCGAACAGCGCGGAATGTGCCGTGAGTTGGAACACAGCGTCCAGGGTGCCGTTGGAGGACTGGAAGCGGGCCGCCGGCACGTCGGGCATCGCTGCATGCCGGGCGT
>DASVIY010000114.1:0-17313 GCA_036386195.1 Acidimicrobiia bacterium
GATTCCTCGTGTGATGGCGGTTGGCGTTCATTGCCCTATCGGCACGATTCGGCGGAATCTGTTGGACAGATCTCACGGAGCGTGATATAAGCGCACGCAGAGTGGTTGCGACCTGCGCATCTGGCGCCCAAGCGCCCGGGAAATGCCGTTGCGGCGGCTTCGTGCCAGACTCGGGCCAACGAAGCCGGGGGGCGCCGTGACCGCGATCATCGACTGCGATCAGCACCTCTTCGAGAGCCGCACGCTCTGGGCCGACCACATCGATCCCCAATGGCGTGACCAGGCGCTCCGGATCGAGGACGACGACCTCGGATACGCCTGGGTGTGCTGGGGGGACCGCCGCCTCGAGATCGCCGACGTGCAGTTGCCGGGCGACACCGCGCGCGTCGGCCGTCATCGCCAGCGTCACCGGCAGGGCCTGCCGGCCGAGTACGGCTACGACGACGAGCTACCCGCCGACTACTGGAATCCCATTGCGCGCGCCGGTCGCCTCGACGCACTGGGTGTGGATGCGGCGGTGCTGTTCCCCAACTTCGGCCTGCTGTGGGAGCGGCGCCTCTCGGAGTCGCTGCCGGCGCTCACGGCGAACATGTCGGCGTGGAACCGTTGGTGCGCGACCGTCGTCGAGGAGGGCAGGGGACAGCTCCATCCCGTCGCACACCTGACTTTGCGCGATCCGATTTGGCTGGACGCCGAGCTCGAGCGGCTCGCGCGGCGCGGAGTGCGCCTCGCGATGATCGCGCCGGCGACCGTCGACGGACGCGCGTTGTCACATCCCGATCACGAGCGCATCTGGTCGGCGTTCGTCGAGCACGGGGTCACCCCCGTGTTCCATGTCGCCGACCAGCCGCGGATCTTCGAGGACGCGTGGTACACCGTTCCCGACGACAATTTGGTCTCGCCACTTGACTCCGTGTTTCTCTGGACGCCGGCCGCGCTCGCCACCACCGATCTCATCCTGAACGGCACGCTCGCACGCCACCCCGAGCTGCGGATCGGCATCGTGGAGCTCAGCGCGGTGTGGGTGCCGATGTACTTGATGATGCTCGACGGCGGTACCGAGTTCGTGGCAAAGCTGAACGGCCGGCCTTTGTGTGAGCTCGAGCTGAGGCCGAGCGAGTACTTCCGTCGCCAGGTGCGCGTTGCCGCCTTCTCCTACGAGCAGCCCGAGCGACTCCGGGCGCGCGCTGACGGCTTGTTCATGTGTTGCAGCGATTACCCGCACTCCGAGGGATCTGCGACACCGATCGACGACTACCGCGCGACCGGCGTGAAGCCCGAAGAGGACGCCGGCCTGTTCCACGACAACGTCGCGTTCCTGCTCCACGAGGCGTAGCCGCTCAACGTTTGTGCGTGAGCGCGCCCTCTAGGGGCCACTTTTGCACAAACGGTCTCAAGCGTTGGCCTCCGCGCGTGTGTCGACGAGTGCTCGCACGCCGTCGATCGCGTCGCGGACGTCGGTGATCTCGCGCTCGACTGCTCCGCCTCGACGTGCGAACACGAACACCACGCGCGTCACGGGCCGGCCGAGCGCCGACTCCAAGGCGAGCGCGTACGCGGCGCCCTGGATGCGATACCTGGCCACCGCGGCATCGATGTCGGTGTCGTTTGGCACGTGGTCGGTCTTGTAGTCGACGACGATGAGTCCGTCGGGGCCTTCGATCAGCAGGTCGATGAAGCCCTCCAGCATCGTGGCGCCGATCGGTGCCGCAACGGGTACCTCACGCCAGGCGCGGCCGCCGCGCGCCAACTCGAGCACGGGCGCAGCAAGGACGCTCGCCGTAAGCAGCTCGATCTCTCGAGCCCGTTCAGGAATTCCTTCGGCCAGCGCCTGCGCGCGAGCGACCGGTTGCAAGCCGGCTCCGCTCACGAAGTCGACTGTCTGCAACACGGCGTGGACCGCACGTCCGATCGCGGTGCCGGCCCGGCCGCGCCGCCACGCCGGCCGGTCGCCTTCGGGCTCGTCGGACTCGAGGTTGGGATCGCGTGGTGCAACACGACCGGCGAGCCCGCCGGCGCCGTCGCTCGTCGCGAGCGCGGTCGCGGAGATCGTCGGCGCCCGCCTGTTTGTGGCCACGAGCGCAGCCCGTCGCCCCTGCCACTCGGCTCGACTCTCGAGGTCGGGCAGGTCGCGATCGCGCTCCGGGGCCTGCGTGTCGGCGGGTGACGTTGCCGCGGCTGGTGCCGGCTCGCTGTCGGGGACATTCGCCGCTCGCCACAGGTCGGGAACGTCGCCGGCAAGCTCCTGCACGCTGGCCGCCGGGCACTTGTCGGTGTCGCGGTGATGCACGCTGACCACGAGGTGGTCGCGCGCGCGGGTTGCCGCCACGTAGAGCAGGCGCGCCTCCTCGGCGATCTGTGCGTCGTGCTCCGCACGGCGCGCCGGCTCGAATCCCGCGGTCTCGAAACGTTGCTGGTGCTGTCCCAACCCGATTTCGATCCTGCTCTCGCCCCACAGCAGCGGCGGGGCTTGAATCCGGCTGCGCACACCCAACCCGGCGAGCACGACGATCGGGAACTCGAGCCCCTTGGCCCCGTGCACCGTGAGGATGCGAACGGCATCGTCGTCGGGCTCCGGCACGACGACCTCGACCGCGCGGGCGTCTTCGTCGAGCTGCTCGCGCAGCCAGTCGACGAACCCCCGAAGCGTCGTGCCGCCTCCCTCGCTGAACGAGCGGGCCGCGTCGGCGACGAACTGTGTGCGTCGCCAGTGATCACGCGGGCGGTCGTATGCCACCGCGAGCTCCAACAGCCGGCGTTTCCGAATGACGCGACCGACCGTCTCGCTCACGCTTTCCCACCACCGCGTGACGTGCAAGTCTCGTAACGCACGCATCCCCGCGACGACGGGGTGGTGTGCGGCGAGGCCGTCGGGTGGCTCGCGCCGGTAGTCCCAGTGGCCGCCGGCCTGCGCGAACTCGACCAGCTGGTCATCGCGGCAGCCGAACCCGGGCGCGCGCAGCGCGGCCACGACGGCCACCTCGTCGCCGGGATCATCGATCGCGCCCAGGATCGACATGAGGTCGTGCACCTCACTGGTAGCGAACACGAGCGACTGGCTTTCGATGCGGATCGGCACGGCCGCGTCATCGAACGCCTCCTCGAGGTACGAAAGCGCCGCGCGTGAGGGCAAGAGGATGGCGATATCGCCGTACCGAGCGGGCGCGGTGTGATCGGGATCGTCGGGCGTGCGGCGGCGCACGGGCCAGCCCTCGGCGCGCGCCCGCGCGACAAGTGCCGCGATCTCTCCGGCCTCCTGCCGGCGGAGCTCGCCGAGGTCGGCGTCCTTCTCCCAAGCGTGGCCCAGCAGCTGGACGGGCAGCGGCGTGTCGGGACATTCGACGCACGTGGCGGTCAGCGCCTGAAACCGTGCTGTGTCGACCGCTTCGACCGCGCCGTCGCCGTCGGGTGCGATGAGCGACGCGAACAGCGCGTTCACCCACGCCAGGATGGCCGGCCGCGATCGAAAGTTGGCGGTGAGATCGAGTCGCTGTGCGGTATCGAAGCGCGCTCGCGCCCGGCCGTACAGGTCGAGGTCGGCGCGCCGGAACCGGTAAATCGATTGTTGCGGGTCGCCCACGACGAACAGCCGGCCGGGTTGGAACGGGAGCTCGAACCACGACCGGCCCCGAACGTCGGGCGCATCGGTCGCGATGAGCACTGCGATCTCGATCTGGAGCGGATCGGTGTCCTGGAACTCGTCGAGCAACAACACCGGGTAGCGGTCGTGCAGCTTCGCCCGCACCGACACATCGCGGCGCAGGAGATCGCGAGCGAAGGTGAGGAGGTCATGAAACTCGATGCGGCCTTCCGCCCGACGCTCGCGCGCGCCTTGGCGCGTGAACTCGGTCAACGCGTCGATCACCTGCCGGAGTGCAGGCTCGCGTACCGCGTCGATCGCGTCGACGCACGCGTCCTCGGCCCCGCGGAGCAGCTCCAGGATCTCGTCCTTCGTGCCGTCGGGCCAGTGGTCTTTGCGGCCCGCCCGGGTGCTGAACGACGGCCGGTCGGCAAGCACTTCGAGCTGCTCGAGCTCGTCGGCGGCGTTGCGGAGCCGGTCGGCAGTCGTCCGAAGCTTCACCAGATGCCGCAGGAGACGGTCGTCGTCATCGCTGCAGCGGTCGGCGAGGCCCGTCGCGGCTTCGAGGGGCGCGATGACCGGCCGCGCGTCGAAGGCAGGAATCGCGACGGATCCGGTGGGGCCGACCTCGTTGTCGAGCGGCTCGTCGAGGCGGTCGACGTTGCCGTGGAGCACGCGCGCGAGGCGCTCGAACGCGGCGGCCCGCATGCCGAGAGCGAACAACACGACGAGCGCCCGTTCCCGCGCCGGGTCAGCGAGGAGCACATCGAGGAAGAGCGTCCAGCGCTGTCGAAATGCGACTGATGCCTGCACCGCGTCGGCGACCTCGAATCCGGGCGGAAGCGCAGCCTCGAGTGGGTGTTCGGCGAGGATCCGTTGCGCGAAGCCGTGCAGCGTCGTGATGGTCGCGTCATCGAACGCGGCGGCGGCACTCGCGCACCGCTCGCGCCCGGCAGTGTCGAGGAGCCGGGGCGATTCATCGCGCGCGGCGCGTTCGAGCTCACGTCGAATCCGTTCGCGCAGCTCGGCTGCCGCCGCATCGGTGAACGTGATCGCGGCCACTTGGCTCACGCTCGTGCCCTCGGCCACGAGGCACACGACGCGGTCGACGAGCGACTGCGTCTTGCCGGTGCCGGCGCCCGCCTCGACGAACAGGTTGTCGCCGAGGCGCGCGGTGATGGCCTCGCGGGCCTCCGAGTCGTGGAGCGCCGCGCTCATGGCGCGCCCGCCTCCGCCGGGTACGCGTCGCTTTGGAGTGTGCGGAACGGGCGGATCACGGGATCGTCGATGCGACGATCCCAGCGACGAACGCGATCGTGGGGGCACAAACGCGCGTAGGGGCAATACCCGCAGTTGTCGGGCCCGTAATGGCCCTCGGCGCCCGGGTAGGCGGGGAACAGGCCGTCGCCGATCGATGCCACCATCGACTCGAGCACCGAGGTGATCCTGGCCTCGGTCGCGTCGTCGAGCTCGAAGCCGAGGAACGCATCTGCTCCTCGAGTGCGGGTGAACCAGTACGACGCGTGCACCCGTACCCCGTACGCGGCGCGCAACGCGAGCGCGTAGATAGCGAGCTGCAGCTTGGTGCCCTTCAGCACCGGGTCCTTCGCGATGTCCCGGAAGTCGTCGGACTTGCCGGTCTTGTAGTCGAACAGCTCGATCCGGCTTCCGTCGGGCGCACGATCGACGCGGTCGACGTGGCCGCGGAAGCTCACCGGGGTGCCGCGGAGCTCGAGATCGAGCGCCGGCAGGCCGTCATCGTCGACGCCGAAGTCGACTTCCGCGCCTAGCTGCGCGACACCGCGGGCCGCACGCATCTCCTCATCGGTGTCGAGCACCAACGCCAGCTCGCGCAGGATCCGCCGGCGCTCGAGTCGCCAGAGCAGCGCCGGGCCGGTGATGCCGTCGGCCTCGACCCCGTCGCACAGCTCGTCACCGATCTCTCGCAGGCGGGCGCGGTCGGCCGGCGACCACGGCGCGTCCGGGTCGTCGCAGGGGCGTTGCTGGGCAAAGCACTGCAGGGCCTCGTGGATCAGCTTGCCGCGTGGCGCGGAGGGGAAGTGATCGAGGGCCTCGGGCCGCTCGATCTCGCGCACGTGCAGCACGCGCGCCAGCAGGTAACGGAACGGACAGTTGGCCCAGGTCTCGAGGGAGGTGGGGGAGTAGCGCACGTCGGGGCGCGGCGCGAGCCCGGGTATTGGCCCGATCACGCCGTCGTACGCGCCGTACGCCGCCGCGTTGCGCGCGGCCAGCGCGTCGAATCCGGCGCCGAGCGCTCGGTCTGCGCTGACGAGCGGGTGCGCGGCGAGGGCGTGGCCGCTGCGGTGCCACGAGAGGAGCGTGCGCAGGTCGTGGTCATGTGACGAGCCGTCGGTCGTGGCGTGCACCAGGGCGGCCTCGAAGGAGGAGACGACCTCGAACCGTCCGGCGGTGGCCGCTTCGTGGGCGAGGCGGCCCGCGGGCTCGACGTCGTCGGCGTAGACCGCGTGGCCGGCGTGCGTCGCGAGCGTGTCGAGGGCCCATCGCGCCGGGCGCAGCTCCCGACCCGAGCGTGGATCGGCGCGGGGAAAGAACAGCGCGCGCTCCGGCGCGACGGCGAGCGCGGCGAGGAAGTCAGCGTGCTCGCGAGCGGCGGCGTCGGCGCGGGCCCCGACACCCGGCACAAGCGCGCGCTCGGCATCGGGCAGCACCGGGTCGTCGCGAGCCGGGGGCGGGAAGGTGCCCTCGGTGAGCCCGACGACGAAGACCGCGTCGAACTCCGTACCGGCCAGCATTGTGAGCGGCGCGACGAACACGCCGTCACCGAAGCGGCCGATGTGCCCGACCGGGGTCGCCAGCTCCTGCTCGACCGCACGCACGAACATCGTGCGATCCAGATGGCCGTGGATCTCGTCGAGCGTGGCCAGCGCGAGCAGGCGCTCACGGAGGATCTCGTCGGCCGCGAGATCCTCGGCGGGCCATGTCGTGCCGGCCCCCGGCCGCCCGAGGTAACGGTCGAGCAGGCCGACGCTCCACGTTGCCAGCTCCGCCCACGACCGCCGCGGGCCGGGATCGCATTCGGCTGCCAGCTCGAGCACGAACGCGCGTAACCGCTCGGAGAGGTCGACGTCGCGGGTGATCGCGGCCTCCGTGCGGTGCCCGCGAGTGAGGTCGACCTCGCGCAATCGTGTGATGGCGCGGTCGAGCCGTGACGTCCATTCGTCGGTTCCGGCGACGACATGGGCCTCACAGGAGCATCGGTCCCAGTCGGGCCCGGGTGCCATTCGGCCGTGGCGCGTCTCGCGGACCGGCGCGCCGTTGACCACGGCCATCACCGCGTCGCGCTGGAAGTCGACATCGGGGAGCCGGAGCAAGCCGAGCAATGTGCGGCCCGACGCGGTGTCGGCGAGCGTGCGGGGTGACGCACCGTTGGTGGGCAGCTCGGCAGCCGCGAGCTCTTCGTGCAGCAGCCGCGCGTAGGGCACCGCGTTGCGGTATGTCACCGCGATCCGATGGAGCGGTGTGCCGGCTTCGAGTCGCTCGACGATCCCACGGACGACGGCCTGCGCCTCCGCGTGTGGATCGGGACAGCTGGTGACGCGCGTCGCGCCGAGTGGCCCGGGTCCGTCGCGCTCGGTCGGATCGATTGGCTCCGCCGTACCGAGTGACGACGCCAGACGCGCCGCGATTGCCCGGGCCGGCGCGTCGGCCGGGTCGAGACCGGTGTGGCCGAGCACGACTGCGACGTGTCCTCGCGCTGCCAGCGCAGCGATGAACTCGATCGCTGCAGGTGTGAGCTCGCGCGGCAGGAACACGATGAGCGCGCCGATGTCGTGGAACGCCGCGCCGCCGGCCGCGACAAGGGCCGCGGCGGCCCGAAGCTGGTCTTCGTCGTCGTAATACGCGGCGGTGAGCGCGCGAAACCGCCGGCAGATGCCGGCGACCGACGCGGCACGCGGGCCGCCACCGTCACTCAGCCGGGCGAGCGCCGCGTCGGACGCGGGCGCGAGATCGCGCAGCGTCGCGTCGACCGCCCGCTCGGTGGCGCCGTGGGTCGCGACCGGGCCGAAGACGCCGGGCTCCTCGGCGAGCGCGGCACGCACGGCCGCGACCCGCAGCGCGGGCGTGAGCGGTCGCCGATCGGGCTGGGCGAGCGCGGGCGCGCCGAGGAGCTCGGCGACGCGATTGAGCGGGAGGAACCGCACGTTGACGAGCCCCGGCGTGCCCGCACGGCCGGCAAGCGCGCGGCGCAGCGACAACCCTGCGTATGCCGACGGCACCGCAACCGTGACCGGCGCCAGTGGATCGTCTGCCTTCAACTCGTCGACCGCTCGCCAGAGCGCGCGCTGTGCCGGCGGCCCGGGGGCCGCGAGTGTCAATGGGCGCATCTCCGCAGAGTACCGACGGGGTATGACAGCGTGACCTGCGTCGCAGCGCCCGCGCCCCGAAATCGGCAATTTCGTGTGCCATTCTGAAGTGACCAATGGCCAAGTCTTCTCGCCTC
This sequence comes from Acidimicrobiia bacterium, assembly GCA_036386195.1. Taxonomy (GTDB): domain Bacteria; phylum Actinomycetota; class Acidimicrobiia; order IMCC26256; family JBBRZM01; genus JBBRZM01. Next base: position 8,064 of record DASVIY010000114.1, read on the forward strand.
CTCCGCAACTTCATCGTGACGGTCGTGCTCGGCGGTTTCGGCGTGGGCATCTGCCTCGCGGCGATGGTGCCGGGCGCGGCGATCGTCGTCACGGCGAACCATTACACCGGGAACCTCAAAGGCAAGCTGAGCAAGCTCTCGGAGCCCACGAAGATCTACGCGGCCGACGGGACGCAGATCGGCACGCTCGCGAGTCAGGACCGCGAAAACGTGAAGCTCAGCGAGGTGCCGAAGGTCATGATCGACGCTGTGGTCGCAACCGAGGACCGCACGTTCTTCAGCAATCCCGGCCTCGACGGCTCCGCTCTCTTCCGAGCCGCGATGGACAACTTCACGTCGGGGAAGATCGAGCAGGGCGGCTCCACGATCACCCAGCAGCTGGTCAAGAACCGGATCCTCACCCCGAAGCGCAACCTCAACCGCAAGCTCAAGGAGATCGTGCTCTCGGCTCGGCTCGACAACGAGCTGTCGAAGAAGCAGATCCTCGAGGAGTACCTCAACACGATCTACTTCGGGCAGGGCTCGTACGGCATCAAGGCCGCGACCCGGCGCTTCTTCCTCAAGGTCGATCCCGGCGCGATCTTTCCGCGCGGCCAAAACCTCGACGAGCTCAACCTGCCGCAGGCCGCGCTGCTCGCCGGCGTGATCTCGAATCCCGAGGGCGACAACCCGTGGCAGTTCCCGCAGCACGCGCTGGCGCGCCGCGCCGTCGTGCTCAAGCGCATGCGCGAGCAGGGTTACATCAGCCCGGCGCTGGAGAAGTTCGCGAATCTTGCGCCGCTCGGGGTGACGTTCAAGCCGCCGGCCGAGTACAAGCCCGACAACGCGTGGGCCGCGGAGGTATACGAGCGGCTCAAGTCCGACAAGCGTCTCGGCACGACTGCGCAGGAGCGTCAGAACCAGCTGCTGCGCGGCGGCTTGAAGATCTACAGCACGCTGGATCTCGGATTGCAGGCCGACGCACAGCGTGCCGTCGACACCGCGCAAAAAAGGAACGGATTCGAGCTCTCCGTCGTCGGGCTCGATCCGAAGACGGGACAGGTCAAGGCGATGGCCAACAGCTTCCCGTTCGCAGTGACGCAGTACAACCTCGCGACGCATATCCCCGGAATGCAACCGGGCTCTACCTACAAGACGATCACACTGGCCGCGGCGTTGGAGGCCGGCTTCTCGCCCAACGACACCGTCGACGGCACGTCGCCGTGCAGATTGCCGCATCATCCGGAGGTGCTGAGCAACGCCGAACCGGGCGGAGGGATCATGCCCGTTCGGACGGCGACCGAGGAATCGGTCAACTGCGCGTTCCTGCGCATCGCGACGGCGCTCGGCCCCGACAAGATCGTCGCGATGGCGAACCGCATGGGGATTCACATTCCCCGGGCCAACAACCCGGGGCAGGATGTTGCCGTTCCGACGATCACGCTCGGCGCGATCGAGGCGACGCCACTTGAGATGGCCGGGGTCGGGGGCATCCTGGCCAATGACGGCGTCCGCCACGCACCGATCTTCGTCACGAAGGTGCTCGACTCCGAAGGCAACGTCGTGTTCGAGCAGAACGAGTCGCCGGCGGAGCAGGTGATCGATCCCGCCATCGCGAGTTGCGAGACGGATGTGCTCCGCGGGGTGATCACGAACGGGACGGGTTCAGGCCTGTCCTTCAGCCATGTCGCCGCCGGCAAGACGGGAACAACCGACAACAAGGTACGAGCCTGGTTCGTCGGCTACACGCCGCAGCTCGCCTCCGCGGTCGCGTACGGCAACCCCGACGACAACAAGACCCCGGGCGCCGGGTTCGGGGCTCAAGTCCCGGGACATACCTGGCGGACCTTCATGCAGTCGGCGCTGGCCGATCAACCGCAAATCGCGTTTCCCGCCGCCGGACCGGTCTGCGACCGGCCGGGCCGCTTCATCGACCCGACCGGACGCAAGCCGTACGGCCAGGCACCCACCCCACGGCCGACCCCGATCCCGACCCTCCCCGGACCAACCCCCACGCTCAACCCGCCGCCCACGATCCCCCCGAAGACCGTGCCCCCAACGAGCGCGCCGCCCGTCACCAAGCCGACCACGCCCGCCCCCCCGCCATGAGCGGTCACGGGCCGGCCGCCGTTAGGCTCGCTCCCGTGACAGTTCAACGCACCGACCGTTTGTGCGATCGTGGCCCCTATGGGGGCCCTGATTGCACAAACGCTGCCGGCTCCTCGTAGGGGCAGCGCCCTTGAGCCTCGAGCCGCTGCTCGCGCTGCAAGACCACGACACCGCCATTGATCGTCTGCGACACCGGTGGCAGACGCTGGCGCAGCGGGCCGCGCTCGAGCAGGTCGAGACCGACCTCGCGGTGCAACGACAGCTCCTCGCCACCTCGGCCGGCGCGCGCGACGAGGTGCGTCGCGAGGAACAGCGCCTCGACGACGACGCGCAGAGCACCGAGTCGAAGGCAGTGGAAGTCGAGCGGCGCTTGTACTCGGGCGAGATCTCGTCGCCCCGCGAGCTCCAGACGATGCAATCCGATGTCGTGCAGCTGCGCAGGCACCGCTCGAACCTCGAGGACCGGGAGCTCGAGGTGATGGAGAAGCGCGAAGTGCTCGACGCCGAGGTGTCACAGCTCGAGCAGACGATCGCAACGCTCGACGCGCGCCAAGCCGAGCTCCGCGCCGCGCTCGCGGCCGAGGAGGCCGAGATCGGTGATCAGCTCGCGGCCGAGCAGGCCGCGCGGGGAGAGGTCGCCAAGGGGCTCAGCGCCGAGCTGCTCGCGGAATACGAGCGGTGCCGCGCCCACGCCCGCGGCGTGGGTGTCGCCCGCCTCGTCGGCAACACGTGTCAGGGCTGTCACCTCGCGATCCCGGCGACCGAGGTCGACCGAATGCGCAAGATGGCCGACGGCGCCATCGCGCACTGCGACAACTGCGGCTGCATCCTCGTGGCATGAAGGACGAGCTGCTCATCTACTGCGACGGTGGGTCGCGCGGCAATCCCGGGCCCGCGGCGATCGGTGCCGTCGTGCTCGACCCTTCGACCGACCCGCCCACGGTCCTCGCGACTGTGAGCGAGAGAATCGGCGTCGCGACCAACAATGTCGCGGAGTACAGCGCGCTCGTCGCCGGGCTCGAGGCCGCGCGCAAGTTCCCGGCCCGGCGCGTACGTGTGCGCGCGGATTCCCAGCTGCTCATCCGTCAGCTCGAGGGCCGTTACAAGGTGAAGACCGCGCACTTGCGTCCGTTGCTCGACGAAGCGCGCGCATTGCTCGCCGAGTACGACGAGGTCGAGCTCATGCACGTGCGGCGGGAGCTCAACACCGATGCCGATGCCCTCGTCAACGCCGCGCTCGACCTCGACTGAGCCGATGCTGCTCTGGTACGTCGGGCTGTCGGTGCTGCTCGTTGCCAACGTGTTTCGCAGCGCGGGTGTCGACTACCGCCTGGTGGTGGTCGGAGCGCTCCTGCCCCTCGCGGTCGACATCCCGTTCGGGGGACGTGCCTACGGCCACACGCTGCTCGCGACGGTGCTGCTGCTCGTGGTCGTGATGCTCGCAACGGTCGGCCGGCCGCGGCTGCTGCGCCGCAGGTGGTTGTGCCTGCCGATCGGCGCGTTCTGCGGGCTCGTGCTGTCGGCCGCGTGGGCCGACCCCGACGTGTTCTGGTGGCCGTTGTCGGGCGCGTCGCTTCCGCACGGTGCGTTGCTGCCGGTGACGTGGGTCGTTGTCCTCGAGGAGCTCGTGGGCCTGGTCGCGTGCTGGTGGGCGGTCGGCCAGTTCGACCTCTACCGTCCCGGCCCGCGGCGCGCGTTCCTGCGCACCGGCCGCTTGCAGGAGTCCGCGTGATCGCGTTCGTGCGCCACGGCGAGACCGCGTCGAACGCCGGTGGTCTCCTGCTCGGACGCGCCGATCCCGACCTCACCGACTTGGGGCGCACGCAGGTCGCGCAGCTTGCCCGCGCGTTCAGCGGGGTCGCCGTCGCCGCCGTCGTCACGAGCCCGCTCACGCGCGCCCGGGAAACCGCCGCTGCGATTGCATCCGCGGTCGGTTGCGGCGTGGAGGTCGACGAGCGACTCATCGAGATCGACTACGGCGAGTGGGACCAACGCCCGTTCGCCGACCTCCCGCGCGACGCGGTCGCAGAATGGCTCGGCGACCCGTCGTTCACGCCGCCCGGCGGCGAGAACCTGCTCGCGGTCCAGGCTCGTGTCGCGAGCTTCTGCACCGACGCGCTCGCCGATCAATCGCCGGCCGCGACGATCATCGCGGTGAGCCACGTCTCGCCGATCAAAGCCGCGGTCACGTGGGCGTTGGGCGTCGGCCCCGAGCTGAGCTGGCGCATGCGGCTCGACCTCGCATCGGTCACGAGGATCGGGTCGGGACCCCGCGGCGGCGCCGCGCTCGGCAGCTTCAACGAGACCGGCCACCTGACCCGACCGGTCGCCGGCGACTGAACGCGCGTTACTCCGCGTGGACCGGAATCGTGACGCGCGCCGGACGCGCGTGCGCACCGTCCGCGTCGACCACGAAGCGCCCTTCGCCCGGCCCGTCGGCGACCGGCATGCCCAAGGCCTCGAGCAGGTCGTGATCTGCTTCGGGAAGGCGACCGGTGGTGGTCAAGTAGTTGCCCACGATCAGCGCGTTGGCCCCGGCGAGCAGGCCGATCGCCTGGAGCTCGCCGAGCACCTTCTCGCGGCCGCCGGCGAGGCGCAGGATCGTCGAAGGCATGATGAGCCGGAACAGTGCGATCGCCTGGAGCGCGGCGCGGGGCGATAGCAACGGCTGCTCACCCAACGGCGTGCCGGGGCGCGGATCGAGCAAGTTGATCGGCACCTCGCACGGGTCGAGGTCACGAAGCTCGAACGCGAAGTCGATGCGCTGCTCGAGCGTCTCGCCCATGCCCAGGATGCCGCCGCAGCAGAGCTCCATGCCCGCGTCGATCGCGAGGCGCGCCGTCGCGACGCGGTCGTCCCACGAGTGCGTGGTGCAAATGCGCGGGAACACCTCGCGACACGTTTCGAGATTGTGGTTGTAACGACGCACGCCCGCGTCGGCGAGGCGGGCGGCCTGCTCGGCGTTCAGGAGCCCGAGCGAGCACGCGACCTCGAGGCCGGTCTCGTCGTGCACCACGTGGACGGCGTCGATGACCTTTCGGAGCAGCCGTTCCTCGGGACCGCGTACCGCGACCACGATGCAGAACTGCGTGGCGCCCGCGGCTCGCGTCGCGCGTGCCGCGCCGAGCACGTCGTCGAGATCGAGGAACGGGTACACGTCGACACCACTCTCGAAGCGCGCCGACTGTGAGCAGAACGCGCAGTCTTCGGGACACGCGCCCGACTTCGCGTTGATGAGACTCTCGAGCTCGACCGCCGCGCCGCAGTACGCGAGCCGCACCTTGTGTGCGAGCGCGACGAGATCGGGAAGCTCCTCGAGCGGGAGCCCGGCGACTGCGTGCACCTCATCCCGCGTGAGCGGACGGCGCTCGTCGAGGAGCGCCCGTTCGGCGGTGGCAAGCGGCATGCGACGGTCTCCTCGGCGGTGGTGAGCCGTCGCAGCGTAGACCGCGGCCGCTACTTGCTCACCCAGAGGCCGACGGTCTCATGGATGCCGGCGAGGATGCAGCGAGGTTTGCCGCCGTCGGGCAGAGCGGGGCCGCACGCGCCGTGGACATTGGTCTGGGCGGCGATCGCCCATCCCTGGAGGAACGTCCAAGCAGCCCACACCTGCTTCGCGAACTCCCGGTTGATGGCCTGGTAGATCTGCGCGCGCTTGGCACGGTCGGCCGTGACGCGGCCTTGCTCGAGCAACTTGTCGATGACCGGGTCGCTGAAACGGCCGAAGTTGACCGGCGAGCCGCTGTGCCACCACACGTAGTTTCCGTCGGGGTCACCGCCGGGGTAGTTGCGGAAGAACAGGTTCTGGAAGTCGCCGCCGAGACCGCGGGTGATGAGTGTCGCCTGATCGGCCTCCTCGATCTCGACGTTGATACCAACCTTGCGCATCTGCTCCTTCGTCTGTTCGGCGAGCTTCACCGTGTCGGGCTCGTTCCACGACAGGATCGTGAGGGTCGGGAACTTCCCGCCGTGCGCGTCCTCGTACTTCTTCTTGTACTCCTTGGCCTTCTTGAGGCTGTACTTGGGATAGCCGGGATCCTTGAGGTAGCCGAGCTGGTCGGGCGCGAACGGCCCGTTGGCGACGGGGAACACGTCGAGGTTGTGCAACGTCTTGATCTCTTCGCGGTTGGTCCCGTACGCGATCGCCTTGCGCCCGTTGATGTCGTCGAAGGGCGCCTTCTTGGTGTTGAGCATCCCGAAGCCGACTTCGGCGGCCTGAAAGGCCAGGGTCATGTTGATCTTGCCCTGGTCGGCCAGCTTTCGCAGTTGCGTGATGTCGACACCGGTCGAGCTGTGGATGATGTCGAGCTGACCGGACTGGAGACCGATCGTGCGTTGCGCGCTCTCGGCCACGACACGGAACGTGATCTTGTCGAGGTACGGAAGCCCGTTGCGCCAGTAATTGGGATTGCGGGTGACGACGAGCTCCTGGTTGGGTGTCCAGTGATCGAGCTTGAACGGGCCCGTGCCGATCATGTTGGTGGGGCAGGTGTCGCCGTTGTTGAGCTGTGCAGGCGCCGCGATGCCGAGGCGGCCCGTTGAATACAGCTGCGACGGGAACGACGGCCATGGCCGCGTGGTCGTGACAACGACGCTCAGCGGATCCGTGACCGTGACGTCCTTGATGTCCTGGAACACGAAGGCGAACAGGCGAGGTGCAAGGTGGGGGTTCTTGCCGCGGAAGCTGTCGAGGTTGAGCTTCAGCGCATCCGCGTCGAGGGCCTCGCCGTTCTGGAACTTGATCCCCGGCCGCAGCGTGATCGTCCACGAGTCGTACGTCGCGTTGGGTGTCACCGACTTCACCAGATACGGCACGTAGTCGGTGCCGGCCGCGTTGGGCACCGTCAAGGTGTCGTAGATCGCGTCGGTGACCATGATCCCGCTGATCGCGAGCTCAGCCTGCGGCAGGCAGTAACCGCCCGCCGTCTCGGCCTCGACGCCGTACACGATCGAGCCGCCGTGTTGGGGCTTGGTCCCCTCGGACCTGAGGCTCACCGCACCCTTGGCTGCAGTGGCGCTTTGGCTCTGCGCGGTCGTGGCGTTGTTGCTGCTGCTGCTGCCGCCGCTACCGCCGCTGCCGCTGCCGCCGCCGCCGCAGCCGTTGACACTGACCGCGAGCGCTGCGACGAGTGCGACGGTGAAGGCGACTCGCCGACGTGCGCGCAATGGTTCCCCCGGATGTCGAGCCTGCCGTACCAGAACGAGTGCGGCGCAATATAGGCGGGTTCGCGGCGCGTGGGTAGGTCGGGCCCCGCCGTGCCCCGGCACCGCGGACCATCGACCTCCGGACTGTCCCGCGGGCGTCTCGAGACCCGGAAGTCAAACAACATCACGTGCGAGTCGGTTCCCACGCTTGGCATGGGCAGCGGAGCCTGTACTCCAGTACCCGAGCTAGTACGAGTAGTACGCGGGGGCGTACACGGCCGAATCTGGAACGGTGTCATATCCCATATCACGGAGAATCCCGACTGAGAGCCGTGAAACTTCTCCGGACCACCAGCACTCCGCCATGATGTCCGACGTCGTGAAGTGTTGGCCCGTCCATGAGCGGTCACTCACGCCGAGCTTCGGGTGCGCTCCGATGTCGCCGATTGGGAGTCCGGTATCCACCAGTGGAATGCCCTGTGTGGCATCGAAGGTGACGGGCACTTCTGCCGAAGCGTGCGGTCCCTTGAAGCTGTACTCCGGGAAGAAGCCACTGAGCCAGGCGGAATTCCACCAGTCGTTTCCGGAGCCAATCCCGAGGACGTGCCCCATCTCGTGGGTGAGCACCATCGGTAAGTGCGACGATTGGCTGTTCCAATCGAAGTCGGCGTTCCCGATCGCGACGACGCCATAAACAGTGGTGCCGTCCGAGCGGCGTACCCCGGGTTGACCGTATGCACCCCGTCCGTTCGTGGTGGGCACCGGTCCGACGTCGATCATCACGTCATCCACGTCTCCGCTGTACGGACCGGCCAGACCATTCAGCGAAATCAGACCGCCCATCGTGTTGCCATTGAGCCACACCTGTGCAGTGGGTTCCCCGCTGCGTAGCACGTGCTCCCAGTTGGCTGCTGCCTGCTGGGCTGCGGCGATCTGCCAGTCGGGCAGGCCCGGCGCGAAGCGAAGCGTGATGTTGAAGTTGTCGGTGGGGTCCGAATTCGACCCGAGCGTGAGGCTCGTGGTTGCAGCCGTGCTGAGACCCCCACTGTCGGTCGCGGTCAGCGACCATGTCGCGGTCCCGGCCGCAGGCATGTCATATTCGCCGGAGACCCGGTGTTCGCAGTTCGGGATGGTGCGCGGCGGCTGACCCGACGGCCCGTCGTCGAGGACGCAGGTCAGCGGCCCACCGTTCACGTCACTCACGCGAAACGTCACCGCGACTGGAGCCGGCGCGGCGGCGCGTCCGGTTACCGCCGCGAAACCACTGATCACGGGCGCCTCGGCAGGGGCAGGAGGTGGGTCTGCAGTGACTGGGGGCGGAGTGCATGCGGCGAGGAGGCCGAAAGAAGCGGCGATTGCGACGGAGACGATGGCACGGCGCATGGGGCCTCCCGAGGGGGGGTGAGGGGGATCACTCAAGATACCACGGAAAGTGAATATCCCTCCCCATACAAGCACTCAACGTGGCAAATGGGGAAGCGGGGGTCAGGCAGCCTTCTGGAACATCGTCAAGAACGCCAGAGCGTTGTTGTTGCTGAACGGGTGGCCCGTGGCGAGTCGGCCTGTACGCCGGAGAACGCGAAGGGCCCTGAACTGGGGCCGGAGCTGTAGGCGATCTGTGCTCTGATCTGCGGTTTTGGTGTTCAGGTTGTCGCTGTTCTTCGTTGTTTCGCGACGTCCCGCGGCCCATCCGCGGCCCAGAGGTTGGGCAACTTGGCTCGCTCGAACTACGCGACAGCCGCGAGCGCGGCACGGACCCGCTCGAGGCACTCCACGGCCGATGGCAGAACTCCAACTTGCGCTGCCAACTCGGTGTTCCACGCGTCAGCCGTACGGGCGGGAACGCGAGCGAAGTCGGCCGCGATGATCGGCACGCCCATCTTGGCTTCGAAGATACGCGCGACGTTCGGATCGTGCAGGGTCCCGCGAGTCGCCAAGCCGGCGAGGTCGAACAGATCGCGCGGGGCATGCCGATCAGACCACGCTACGAGTTTCATAGCCGCGAACGTGGGAACCG
>DASVIY010000115.1:0-2505 GCA_036386195.1 Acidimicrobiia bacterium
GACTTGCGCGGGTCCTTCTCGGGTGACGCCAGCCCGGCGAACATCTCCTGCTCGTCGGCCCGCACCACCGCAGCCCGGAACGACTGGGGCAGCTCGAGCGCGCCGATCTCGTCGGGCGGCGCACCTTGCACGATCGCGGTACGGATGGCGTCGATCTGTGTCATGCCTTCGACGCTACCGGCATGCCCGTTGGGCGAACCAGCCCGGTTGCGGGCGCTCACGCCCGGCGAAGCGGACTCGTTGACCTCCGGATCGCTCCATTACCATTGGGCCGATGCTTCGTTTGCTGCTCGTATTGGAGGCTCCATGCCCGGCTCCGTGATCTTGTCGTCCGCCCGCACGCCGATCGGCAAGCTCGCCGGTGCGCTGGCGTCGTTCAGCGCCATGGACCTCGGCGGCCTGGCCATCAAGGCGGCACTCGAGCGCGCCGGCGTGACGCCCGAGCAGATCGACTACGTGATCATGGGCCACGTCATCCAGGCCGGGCAGGGCCAGATCACCGCCCGCCAGGCCGCGGAGAAGGCCGGCATCCCGATGAGCGTGCCGGCCCTCACGGTCAACAAGGTGTGTCTCTCGGGTATCAACTCGATCTACCTCGCCGACCAGATGATCCAGGCCGGCGACGCCGAGATCGTGGTCGCGGGTGGCATGGAGTCGATGACCAACGCGCCGTACTTGCTTCCTGGCGCGCGCAGCGGGTACCGCATGGGCAACAACGAAGTGGTCGACTCGCTGATCCACGACTCGCTGTGGTGCGCCTTCGACGCAGTCCACATGGGTACCGGCACCGAGCAGTACACCAGTCAGGAAGGCGCCATCACCCGCGACGCGCAAGACGAGCTCGCGGCGAAGAGCCATGAGCGCGCCGCGGCCGGCATCAAGGAAGGCCGTTTCAGTGAGGAGATCACGCCCGTTTCCGTTGCGCAGCGCAAGGGCGATCCGCTCATCGTCGACACCGATGAGGGCGTGCGCCCCGGCACGACCACCGAGTCGCTCGGCAAGTTGCGGCCCGCGTTCTCGAAGGACGGCACGATCACAGCCGGGAACGCGTCGCAGATCTCCGACGCCGGCGCGGCCGTCATTGTGACGACGCGCGAGAAGGCGGAGCAGATCGGCACGGCACCGCTGGCCGAGCTTGTCGGTTTCGGCATGGTCGCCGGGCCCGACACCTCGCTGCTCACGCAGCCGGCGCGAGCGATCAAGCAGGCGCTCGCGAAGAGCAACCTCGCGATCTCCGACGTCGACCTGTTCGAGCTCAACGAAGCGTTCGCCGCAGTTGGCGTTGCATCGATGATGGATCTCGGGCTCACCGACGACATCGTCAATGTGAACGGCGGTGCCATCGCGCTCGGTCACCCGGTCGGCATGTCGGGCACGCGCGTCGTCGCGCATGTGATCAACGAGCTTCGGCGCCGCGGTGGCGGCCTCGGCGCAGCCGCGTTGTGCGGCGGCGGCGGTCAGGGCGACGCCGCGCTCGTGCGCACGCTCTAGTCGAAACACGTCCAAGACGGCCGCGCGTACGCGCGGGCGCGCGGGGCGCCCGGAACCCTGGCTTATGGTTTCCCGGTGACCATGTACCGGCCGCCTCCCGCGGCGCCAAACCCTTACGCGCCGCAGCTGCGTCCGCTTGGTATCGGCGAGACGCTCGACGCCGCGATCAAGATCTTCATCCGCAACTTCAAGGCGTTGGTGATCTGCGCCGCCGTCGTCGTCGTCCCGTTGCAGATCCTTGCCGCGTTCGTGCGGCTGTCGGCGCTCACCGACGCCACCACCACGACGACAACGAGCGGCGCGACAACAACCACTGTGGACACCGGGGCACTCGGCCTGCAGCTCGCAGCGTTGCTCGTGACGACCGCCGTGCTCTTTCTTGCGCAGTTTCTGGCCACGGCCGTGTGCATGAAGGCCGCGAGCGACGCCTACCTCGGGCAGAAGGCCAGTGCGTCGTCGTCATTGCGGTTCGCGGCGCGGCGGCTTCCTTCGTTGCTGTTGCTCGGGCTGCTCGTTTGGGCCCCGATCGTGATTGCAATCTCGACATGCGTGGGGATCCCGTTCGCGCTCTGGCTCCTCGCCTCCTGGGCGGTTGCCGTGCCCGCGTTGCTGATCGAAGGCGCCCGCGGGACCAAGGCGATCGGACGCTCATGGGCGCTGGTGCGCGGACGACGCTGGCCCATCCTCGGCGTGCTGCTGCTCGCGTATCTCCTGTCATCTGTTCTCAGCAGCATCCTCGGTGTGGGGGTGCTGGGAGCCAGCGGCTTCGATACGAACTCGGCCACGTACGTCGTGCTGAGCACCATCTCCAGCGTCATCACGACGTCGCTCACGGTGCCCGTGTACGCCACGATTGTCGCGTTGATCTACTTCGACCTGCGCGTGCGGCACGAAGGATTCGACCTCGCCCTGCTTGCGCAACACGTCGGAGTCGCGACTCCCCCCGGCGGGTTTGCCGGAGGGCCCGGGGTGGCTCCGGTCCAGGGGTGGAATGCGCCACCGCAATGGGGCGCA
>DASVIY010000116.1:0-7728 GCA_036386195.1 Acidimicrobiia bacterium
CGGCGGCAGGTCGGTCTGCTCCGCAACGAGCCGCGCCAACGCAGTCGCGCTCCACGGTGTGTCGGGCGCAGGCTTGAGCACGACGGTGTTGCCCGCCGCGAGTGCCGGCACGACCTTCGCGAGGTTGAGCATGAGCGGGAAGTTCCACGGTGTGATCGCACCGACGACGCCGACGGCCTCGCGCACGACCTTGCGCGAGCTGGTCATGCCCATGAACTCGTGGACCGGCAGGTCGCGCTCCCACTCGAACAAGTCGATTTGATCGATGTCCCACAGCATGTCTTTGATGCAGGTGTCGAGCTGGACCGCGTAGGTCAACATGATCGGGGTGCCGACCTCGGCCACGATCTGGCCGCGCAGGGTTTCGCGCTCCTTGTCGAGCGCCGCGTGCAGCTGCATCAGGCCACGCTTGCGCAGCTCCCGATCGGTCGACCAGGGGGTGTCGTCGAACGCACGGCGTGCCGCGTCGATCGCGGCATCCATGTCGCGGCGCGTGCCGTCGGCAACCTCACCGATGACCTCCTCGGTCGCCGGATTGACGTTGGCGAATGTCGCTCCCGAGCTTGCGTCGACGAGCTTGCCGTCGATGAGCATCCGGTGCTCGGCCTCTCCGTTGCTCATGGGGTTCTCCTTGCGTCCACGTTCGTTCGTCGGGCCGAGGATACCTGCCCGGCACGAAACCTGACGAGCGCGTCAGAGGTCACGACCCCGTCCGGCCGGCCGTTACTCTCGAGTCATGCGCATCGCGGCGCTCGACCTGGGGACCAACTCGTTTCACCTCCTCGTGGCGGAAGTGCAGCCGGATGGCGGGTTCACGCCACTCGTGCGCGAGAAGGAGATGCTGCGGCTCGGCGACGTCGTGAGCCGCGAGGGACACATCACCGATGCAGCCGCCGATGCCGCCGTCCGCACGGTCCGACGTTTCAAGCTGATGGCCGAGGCGGCCGAGGCGAGCGAGGTGCTCGCGTGCGCGACAAGCGCGATCCGACAGGCACACAACGGCGACGCGCTCGTCGACCGCATCGAGACCGAGACCGGCGTGACCGTCGCGGTCATCAACGGGATCACCGAGGCGCGTCTGATCTTCGGCGCGGTGCGCGCCAGCGTCATGCTCGACCGGCCCCCCGCGTTGTGCTTCGACGTCGGTGGCGGCAGCGTCGAGATCATGGTCGGCGACGCGGGCGGCATGCAGTGGGCGACAAGCGAGAATTTGGGCGTCGGCCGGCTCACCACAGAGCTGGTGCATGACGACCCGCCGTCCAAGGCCGACCGGAAACGGTTACAGGCCCGCTTGATCGACGTGCTGGGTCCGCTCGCCGATCTCGTCGCCGGTTACGAGCCCAAGATGGTCGTCGGGAGCAGCGGCACGCTCGAGGACCTCGCCCACATGGTCGCGGCCCGGCGCAAGGGGAAGGGCAACGTGCCGGTGTCGCTCAATCAGCTGATGTTCAGCCGCGACGAGTTCCTCGAGCTGCACCACGACATCCTGGCCGCGACCGCATCGGAGCGACGTCGCATGGACGGACTCGAAGCGCGGCGTATCGATCTGATCCCTGCAGGGTCGATGTTTCTCGCCACCGCGATGGAGCTCTTCGGGTTCGACGAGATGACCGTGAGCGAATGGGCGTTGCGCGAAGGGATCGTGCTCGAAGCGATCGGCCGTCACGATCCCGAAGACTGGAGCGACGACCCGCGCGCGATCCGGCGATCATCGGTGCAGAGCCTGGCCCGTCGCTGCAACTGGCCCGAAGCGCACTCGCGCCAGGTCGCGAAGCTCGCGCTCGAGCTGTTCGACCAGCTGCGCGAGCTCCACGGGCTCGACGACGACGATCGTGAGCTGCTCGAGTACGCCGCGCTGCTGCACGATGTCGGCGAGCACGTGTCCACCGTCGGGCACCACAAGCACGCGGCGTATCTCATCGAGCACGGCCAGCTTCGTGGCTTCGATCCCGAAGAGGTGCACATGCTCGCCGCGCTGGCGCGGTGGCACCTGCGAGGTGAGCCCAAGCTCAGTGACGAGCTGCGATCGCTCGGCCCCGGCGGCGAGGCCCGGCTCCGCAGGCTCGCCGCGCTGCTTCGCGTTGCCGACGGACTCGACCGCAGCCGCAGCCAGGTCGTCACGGGGTTACGCGTACGTGCCGGGCCGTCGCTCGTGCTCGTACGGGTGGGCGCGAGCGCGGACGTGGAGCTCGAGCTGTGGGGCGCGCGGCGAAAGCGGGGGCTGTTCGAGAAGGTCTTCGACCGCGAGCTCGAAGTCACCGCCCATCCGTCGGTCGGTTCTCTGCCCACGGACTGACACGCACGCTGCCGCGAAGCGTTCACATCCCGCCAGGTCGCGACACGAGCTGCCACGCCGGCAGGATCACCTCGCCCTGCTCGCGCCAGCGGAGCTCGAGCGCAGCGCCCATCGCGAGCCCCTCGGCCACGCCGTCGGTCACCAGCAGCGCGCCCTGCTCGTCGACGAGCTGACCCACCATGCGTACGCCGGGCGCGTCGTCGAGCGCGACGAGCAGGATGACGAACGGCACCGACGGCTGGAACGCAGGAAGCACCGGCGGACGGATCACCGTCCATGACGCGACCGTGCCGTCGCCGTGCAGCTCTTCCCACGGCACGTCGTCCGCGTAACAGCGCGGGCACACCGGCTTCGGCTGCCAGATCCACTTGTCGCACGCCCCGCAGTGCTGCACGACCAACCGCCGTCGCGCGGTCGCGTCCCAGAACGGCTGCGTGTCGGCGTCCGCGACGGGCAACGGAAACGGCGCGTCGCTTGTGCTCGCCGTCACCACGACTCTTTCGAAAAGACGACGGCGCCCGTGGGCACGACGTTGCCGCCGGTTGCCAGGCAGTACCGCGCCCCGTCGACCTGGGTCGTCGACGTGCCTCGAATCTGGCGCACCCCCTCGACCAGAATGTTGAACCCGTGCACGTACGCCTCCGACAGCCCGCCACCGCTGGTGTTGTAGAGCGGAGCGTCACCCGACCGCATGTACGCGGGCGCGTCACCTTCGGCGCAGAAGCCGAGCTCCTGAAAGGAGATCGGGATCTGCGGCGTGAACGCGTCGTAGAGCTGGCACACGTCGATGTCGGCCGGCGAGAGCCCGGCGTTGCGCCACAGCTCCGGGGCGACGAACTTCGCCGGCGTCACGCCCAACTCGTCGCCGTAGAAGAACGTCATACCGTACGGGTCGGGTCCGCTGCCCATCGCATAGCCGGTCACGTAGACCGGCGCGATGTCGAGATCGGCGGCCCGCTCCGCGCTGGTCACGACCATTGCGAGGGCCCCATCTGTCTCGAGGCAACAGTCGAAGAGGCGCAACGGGTCGGAGATCATGCGCGCCGCGAGATAGTCGTCGATCGTCATCGGCTGCTTCATGAGCGCCATCGGGTTGCGGCGCGCGTGCTCGCGTTGCGTCACCGCGACCAACCCGAAGTCTTCCGACGTCCAGCCGTACCGATCCATCCAGTACCGCGCGTGCAGCGCCATCCCGTCGGACGGCCGGATCAGTCCCTGTGGCCGCTCGAACTGGTCTTGACCGTCGGCGAGGAGCTGGCCCGCCCACGGCCGTCCGCCCGACGCGCGGTTGCGCGCCCGCCAGGCGACCACGACGTCGGCGTGATCGAGCTCGATCGCCTCGCACGCGTGGCCGAGCACAACCGGTCCGGCGCCGCCGCCGAAGTCGACGTCGCCGAACACGCGCAGGTTGGGCACGCCCAGGTTGCGCGCCATCTCCATCTCGGTGGTCTTCTCCCACCCGTAGCGCACGAGCCCGTCGACGTCAGCCGGCGTGAGCCCCGCGTCGGAGAGCGCGCCAAGGATGGCGAGCGCGCCGCTCCGGCGCTCCGTCATTCCCATGTCCTTCGAATACGGAAGCGCGTGGATGCCGACGACGACGGGTTGACGGTGCTTCGGGACCGCCCGGGTCACAAGGAGTCGCCCGCCGACATCAACGTGTCGGGCCCGGGCGTCATCAGCTCCTCGCGCCAGTGCGTGAGGAACTCGCGGCTGCGCACGCGCCAGTTTGTGATGCGCGGGTCGCTGCCGTCAGCCGAAGCTTCGCCGAACGCGCAGTGCGCATCCGGCGTCGTCGCCCAGACCGTGACGACCTCCCGGTCGGTGAGCAGCACCTCGTAGAGCCCGACAAGCAGGTGACCGTGATCCTGCATCACGGGCTGCCATTCGCCGCTTACCGCGGCGAGGTATTCGAGCCCGGCCCCCGCGCTCACCTCCGACAACTCGTGGACGAAGACCGAACCCTTCACGCCGAGCTCGCGCAACTCCGCGAGCGTGGGGCATCCGGGGGCTGCGCCGAGGAGCCGGTCGAAGCCCCCACTGCGCGACTTCAACGCCTTGTGCCACCAGTCGTTGAGCGGCGGGTTCTGCGTGCGGCGCAGGTTGGTGCTCTGCATCAGGCGGCGCCAGCCGTCCCAACCGTCGACCACTTCCCACAGGTTGACGACTTGAGGCCACCGCCCGGTCGAGCCCATCGTGTACCAGGTGCCGACCAGCGCGAGCGCTCGGTCGGCGGCAGCGGCAGCGTCGAACGCGACCGTGTGCGCCATGTACGGCATCGCACCCTCCCCCACGATGTCGACGACTTCGTGGAGGTACAGCTCACGGTGGAGGTACAGCTCACGGCTCGGCACAGCCGCGCACTCTAGCCAGCGACCGCGTCGGCGCTCCGGAAGTCGACGAACGCCACTCGCTCGGTCGCGGGACGGAACGCGGCGACGACGGGCATCCCGATGCGTGCCGCCTCGGGTGCGAGTGACGGCATCGTCGCGAGCATGCGGGCACCGAACTCTTCGAGCTCGACGAGCGCGACGACGAACGGCACCCACGCATCGAACGGAGGTACGCCGTGCTGGCGAATGACGGTAAAGCTGAGCACGGTGCCCCGCCCGCTTGCGGTGATCCATTCGAGCGTGTCGGCGCCACAATGCGCGCACGCGCTACGTGGGTAGTGCTGATGCAACCGGCACGTCGTGCAGCGCTGAATCCGCAACTCGCCGCGCACCGCCCCGTCGAAGTACTCCTTCGCCTCGGGCGTGACACGCGGAATGATGTGCTTCGGAGTGTCGGTCACCGGACCGGCTCCGTGCCGAGCACCGCGGTGCCCATTGTCGAGAGCCATCCGCCCGAGCCGTGCGCCACCGCGATCTCGGCCCCTTCGACCTGCGCGTCGCCGGCCTCACCGCGGAGCTGGCGCGTGGCCTCGCAGATCAGGAAGAGCCCGCGCATGCCCGGGTGCGTCGCGGACAGACCGCCCCCATCGGTGTTGGTCGGCAGCGCGCCGTCGAGTCGCAGCGCCCCCGACGCGGCGAACGGCCCACCCTCGCCCTTCGCGCAAAACCCGAGATCCTCCAGGCACACCAGCACCGTGTACGTGAAGGAGTCGTACATCTGGAACGTGTCGACGTCGGCCGGTGCAATACCGGCCTCCGCGAACGCCTTCGGGCCGGTAAACGCCGCGGCCGTTTGGGTGAGGTCGGGCATCGCCTGCACCGAGTGATGGGTCATGCCCGCCGCCGCGCTGCGCACGTATATCGGCCGGTGCGCGAGGTCGAGCGCGCGCTCCTCGGTCGTGAGGATCACCGCGCACCCCCCATCGGAGATGACGCAGCAGTCGAGCTTGTGCAGCGGATCGGCAACCAACTTCGACTCGAGCACCTCGTCGACCGTGATCGGGTCGCGGTACATCGCGTGGGGGTTTCGGGCCGCGTGCTCCCGGATCTGCACCGCGATGCTCGCGAGCTGCGCCGATGTCGTGCCGTACTGGTGCATGTGGCGCTGCGCGGCCAGCGCGTAGCAGCCGACCAGCGTGATACCTGTCGGGAACTCGTACGCCCACGGACCCGTGAGCACGAACTGCTGACCGGTGCCCAACGACCGGCCCGACGTCGAGAGCTGCGTGTTGCCGTAGACGATCGCGACGGTGTCGACGTCGCCGGCCTCGATCGCGCGGTAGGCGTGCAACAGGTGGAACTCGAACGACGAGCCGCCGCAGCTGGTGGAGTCGAGCCAGTGCGGCTGGAGCCCGAGATATTCGGCGAGCTGCACCTCGTGCATGCCGCCGTACCCGGCGGACGCGAGCCCGTCGACCTGCGACTTCTCCATGCCGGCATCGTCGAGCGCGCGCCTGAATGCCTGCGCTTCGAGCATGCGCGGGGTCAGCTCGGGTGTGACCGGGCCGTCCGACAATGCCGCACCCACCACACACACCCGCCGCTTCACAGCGGGGGACCCTAGCTGACGGCCATGTCAGCTCTCCCGGCTGCACCTGCCCGGTCCGCGTCGGCCTGCTCGCGCGCGCCTTGCGACCGGGCCAGGCTGACCGCGCAGACGAGCATCGTCGCGGCGGACACCGCGACGATCCCCTTGTCGGTCAACGTTGCAGCATGGAGACGTTCGCCGAGGAGCGCCATGCCGAGCAGCGACGCCACCAGTGGCTCGGTCGTCTCGAGAAACGGCAAGGACGCCTGAAGCGCGCCGGCTTGGAACGCGCTCTGCATCACGACCAGCCCGGCGATCGAGAAGACTGCGAGCGCGTAGGGCTCCCAGTTGCTCAGCACGGCCACCGGACCGCCACCGAGCAGATGCACGAACGCCTTGGTCAGCGGCGCGGTGACGCCGTAGATCGCGCCCGCGGCAACACCAAGGAGCGACGCGCGCACGACGCCCGACGCGCGCTGGGCCACCAGGATGCAGAGCAGGATGCCGATCGTGAGGCCGAGGCCCGGCGACAGCCACTCCCTGAACGACACTTGCGACACACCGCCGCTCGGACTCGATTGGGCGAGGAAGAGCCCCAGGCTCGCGGCGAGCAGTGCAGCCGTCGCCCATTCGGAGGGTCGCATCTTTCGCTTCGACCACCGTGTGGCGAAGGCGAGCGAGAACAGGAGGGCGGTCGCGCCGATCGGCTCGACCACGACCAC
Organism: Acidimicrobiia bacterium; assembly: GCA_036386195.1. GTDB lineage: Bacteria > Actinomycetota > Acidimicrobiia > IMCC26256 > JBBRZM01 > JBBRZM01. The sequence goes on from DASVIY010000116.1 coordinate 6,937, forward strand.
GAGGCCGATGCCGAGCGCGGCGGCCTGGCACACGTACCCGCCCACGTCGGCCACGATGCCGAGGAGCCAGAGCCGCTGCCGCGCCAGGTAGACGAGCAAGCCCAAGCGCAGCGCCTGCTCCTCGGGCGCACGGCGAGCCACGTGCTGCTCGAGCACATTGCTCGCCGAGAACAGGAGCGCCGCGGCAAGCGCCAGAACCACGACAACGAGGTCATGGCCGGTCATCGTGTGGAAACCCGGGTGGGTCTGACGCCGCCTGTCTGCCGACGAGTCACGCGAACAGCACTACCCGCAGTTCGGAAGCCCGCAACCTGGATTGTTGCTCGGGCCCCGGGCGCGTCGTGCCGACGCATCACTGCTCAGTATCCGCTGCTGCTCCCGCTCGTGGTCGGCGTCGACGTGGTCGCGCTGCTCGAACTCCCGACTTTCACCGCGTGCCACGTGCCACCGAAGCTGGTGATGCCGTCGCCCTTTGTGTCGCCCGGGCTGGTGTCGACCGAAAACGTGTACACCGGCTTTCCGTCCACCGTCACCTGCTGACCCCCGGCGGCCGCAATGTCGCCAAGGCCGGTGACTCCTTCGCCGCCGGTCGCCCTCGTGGCACCGGCCGGCAACAGCACCGCCGGCCAGACCGTCAAACACGAACCGGTGCATGGAACGGACGCGCCGTTGTTGCTCAGCGTGTAGACCGTCTTGCCGGCGCTGGTGACCACGATCTTGCCGAGCGTGGTGCTGTTGGCGGTCTTGACGACTGCGGTTGCCGAACCCGCACTTGTCGATGACGTCTTCGCC
>DASVIY010000117.1:0-6071 GCA_036386195.1 Acidimicrobiia bacterium
CGGCGCGGGCCTGATGCCCGTGGTCGACATCGACCTCGCGGTGGCGGAGGCCCGACACGCGGCGGCCCTCGATCTCCCGGCAGTCATGGTGCGTCCCAACCCGCTCTACGGCCGCACACTCGGCTCGTCCGACTTCGACCCGCTGTACTCCGCGTTGGAGGAGACGGAGCTCGCGCTCGCGGTGCACGAGGGGTTGGGCGTGCGCGGACCGACCATCGGCCGCGACCGGAGCAACACGTTCGCGATCCGTCACGCGATGTCGCACCCGATGGAGCAGATGGCGGCGATGGCGGCGCTGATCTTGAATGGCTCGCTCGAACGCCACCCCGGCCTGCGCGTCGCGTTCCTCGAATCGGGCACCGGCTGGCTTCCCTACTGGCTGGCCCGCCTCGACGGGCATTGCGAGTGGCTCCATGACACCGAGACCGCGGCACTCACGCTCACGCCATCGGAGTACTTCGCCCGTCAATGCGTGATCTGCACCGACCCCGACGACCCCCTGGCGGCATGGGTCACCAGTCAGGTCGGCGCCGATCACGTGATGTGGGCCAGCGACTTCCCGCATCCCGACGCGCTGTATCCCGACGCGGTGACGTCGTTCCTCGAAGAGTCGGCCGAGCACGGCCTCGCCGGAGCGGACCTCGACGAGCTCTTGTGGGACGCGCCAACGCGCTTCTATCGCCTCGAGCAACGGTTCGCGCCGAAGTCCTGACACCGCGGGAACCACCGTTCCTTCGCGAGTCTGCTCGCGTACGATCCTGTTTCACGAGCAGGCGGAAGCAGGGGTCGCGGCGGCCTCACTGCGGCGCGACTCGGCCCGACGGCAGGTAATGGGTGACAATGGCAGTGATGACAGCGCCGCCAGCGACGACTCCTTCGCCGCGCGCGCACGAACGAGAAGGCCTCGGCTACCTCCCCGGTCTTGACGGCGTGCGAGCGATCGCGGTCGCGGCCGTGATCGTGTACCACGGCAACCTCGGGTTCAACACCTCGATCGATTGGTTGCCGGCGGGATTCCTCGGCGTCGACATGTTCTTCGTCCTGTCGGGCTATTTGATCACGACGTTGCTCCTCGCCGAATGGGAGAACGACGGTCACATCCGCTTCAAGCGGTTCTACATTCATCGTGCGCGTCGCCTGCTCCCTGCGCTGTTCCTGATGCTCGCCGGCACCACGCTCCTGGCGGCCATGTTCGGCAGTGATGCCGTCCCCGGAATCCGCCGCGATCTGCCCGGTGCGCTGTTCTACGTGGCCAACTGGTGGCAGCTCGGACATCACCAGTCGTACTTCGAGATCATCGGCCGGCCGGCCCTGCTCCAGCACCTGTGGTCGCTTGCGATCGAGGAGCAGTTCTATCTGCTGTGGCCAGTGGTGTTCGTCTTCGGCCTCAAGCGTTGGGGCTCACGCAACCCGGGGCTTCTGCTGACGGTGTTCGGCGGCGCGGTGCTGTCGGCTGTTTTGATGGCGGTGTTCTCTCATCAGACCGTGAACAACAACTACGACGCGTCCAACGTGTATCTCGCGACACACACGCACATGATGGGTTTGCTGGTGGGAGCGGCACTCGCGCTGCTCTGGCGCCCGTGGCAGCTTTCGGGTCGCACCGGTCGTCGGGCACCGGTCTTGATCGACCTCGCGGGACTCGGCGCGCTTGCGATGACGCTCTACATCATGGCGAACACCGACATCTTCTCCACCTGGCCGTACGCGCGGGGCGGCTTCCTGTTCTTCTCCATGCTCACGGCCGTCCTCATTGCGACCATCGCGCATCCGGCGTCGCACATGAACCGGTGGCTCGGCGTGCACCCGCTGCGGTGGCTCGGGGAACGGTCGTACGGCATCTATCTGTGGCACTGGCCGATCATGATGCTCACCCGCCAGCAGCTCGACGTCACCTGGGTGCACGGCCTCGCACTCTTCGCGCTGCAGATCATGCTCACGCTCTTTGTCGCCGCGCTCTCGTACACGTACGTGGAGTATCCGATCCGTCACGGCGCACTCGGCCGGTACTTCGAACAGCTCCGCCGCACACGGGGGCCGGAGCGACGGCGGCTCACCGGCAGTGCGCTGCGGGCCACGACCGCCGTGCTGGTCACGCTCCTGCTCGTCACCATCGTGTTGTTCGCCGTGCACGGGAGCCAGCGGATCCCGGGACTCACGAACGCGGGCGCAACGACCACTCACGTGCACACCACGCGCCCAAGTGTCGCGGCGTCGACCCCGACAACCCAAGCCGTCCGCCCGAGCGTGGCGCCTGCTCCAGCTCCGGCTCCGGCTCCGGCTCCGGCTCCGGCTCCGGCTCCGGGAGTTGCGCACGTCACGGCACTGGGTGATTCGGTGATGCTCGGCTCGGCCCGCGCGCTCCAACGGACCGTCGGAGACATCACCATCGACGCGGCGGTGAGTCGGCACACGCAGGAGGTCGTCGACATCGTGCATCGGTTGCACGACGCCAACCAGCTCGGCCCCGTGGTCGTCATCCACGTCGGCACTAACGGCGTCATCCTGCCGGAGCAACTCACCGACCTCTTCACCACGCTGAAGGACGTGCCGCGGGTCATCATCCTCAACCTCAAGGTGCCGCGCACCTGGGAGCAACGCGACAACGACGCGATCGCGCAAGTGGCGCCGGGCTTTCACAACGTGCGCACCCTCGACTGGCACGACCAGGGCGACTCGCACCCCGAGTGGTTCGTGCAAGACGGCGTGCACCTCACCGACGTGGGTCAGGCCGAGTACGCGCGGCTCATCAACGAGGCGGTCACCGCACCCTGACGCTCGTGCCGGCCCGCGATCGGCTTCGGCCCCTCGGCCGGTCGGCGCTACCGTGGCCGCATGGACCTCACGCCGCTCATCCAGCCCGCCGACACCAAGATCCTGCTGATCGTGATGGACGGCCTCGGTGGCTACGCCGACGGTGACCACGGCACCGAGCTCGAGGAAGCCGCGACTCCGCATCTCGACCAGCTCGCGGCCGAGGGCGTCAGCGGCCTGGTCGAGCCTGTCGGCCCCGGCATCACGCCCGGTTCGGGGCCCGGCCACCTGGGGCTCTTCGGCTATCACCCCGAGCGGTTCGAGCTCGGCCGCGGCGCGCTCAGCGCGGCGGGTCTCGACTTCGAGCTGCGCCCGGGCGACGTCGCCGCCCGAGGCAACCTGTGCACGCTCGACGCCGAGGGTCGCATCACCGACCGCCGCGCCGGACGAGTTCCCGACGACGAGGCCCGCGCGATCGTCGACCGGCTCCAGAGCGGGGTGCACCTCGACGGCGCCGACGTGTTCTTCCGGCACGAACGCGAGCACCGGGTGCTCGTGGTGCTACGGGGCGACGGGCTCGACCCCCGGCTTGGCGATACCGATCCGCAGCACACGGGTGAGCCGCCGCTCGAGGCGGCGCCGCTCGATCCCGAGGCGAAACACACCGCGGAGCTGGTCAACGAGCTCACCGCGCAGGTGCGCACGCTGCTCGCCGACGAGCCGAAAGCGAAGGGCATCCTGCTGCGCGGCTTCGACACCCACCGCGAGCTGCCGGGCTTCGCGGAGCGGTTCGGGCTGCGCGCCGCTGCCGTCGCGATCTACCCGATGTACCGCGGCATTGCGCGCCTGCTCGGCATGGACGTGCTCGGCCATCCGGCCGACCTCGACGAGCAGCTCGAGATCCTGCGGACCGCGTGGTCCACCTACGACTACTTCTTCCTCCACCACAAGTACACCGACTCGGCCGGCGAAGACGGCGACCGCGCCCGCAAGATCGCCGCGATCGAGACGCTCGACGCGGTCGTCCCGCAGCTGCGCGAGCTCGCACCGGATGTGATCGTGGTCAGCGGCGACCATTCCACGCCGAGCCAGATGGCGGCCCACTCGTGGCACCCCGTACCGGCGCTGCTGTGGAGCGAGCGATGCGGGCGCGACGAAGTCGAGCAGTTCGGCGAGCGATGGTGCCTTCGGGGCGGCCTCGGCATTCGGCCGACTCGTGACCTGATGGCATTGATGCTCGCCAACGCCGGCCGGCTCCAGAAATACGGCGCCTGAGCCGCTCGGGGTTCTCCATCTCGCTCGATCTCGTCGCGTGGTGAAATGGAGTCGACCGGCGATCGAGGGCAGCGGCTATGAGCAGTGAGCGCTTCGACCACCACATGAGCGATGCCGACGCGCTGATGTGGAACATGGAGAAGGACCCGATACTGCGATCGACGATCGTGACCGTCGGCGTGCTCGACCGCAGCCCCGATTGGGGCCGCTTCGTCGACAAGATCGAGCGGGGTAGCCGCCTGATCCCTCGGCTCCGCCAGCACGTGGTCACGCCGCCGCTTCGTCTCGGGCCGCCGCACTGGTCGGCCGACGAGCACTTCGACCTCAGCTATCACCTGCGCCGCGTGCGCGCGCCGGAACCCGCGACGTTCGAGACCGTGCTCGACCTGGCGCGCAACGCGGCCATGGAATCCTTCGATCGGGCGCGCCCGCTGTGGGAGTACACACTCGTCGACGGGCTCGCCGACGGCAGGGCAGCCGCCATCATGAAGGTGCACCACTCGATGACCGACGGTGTCGGCGGCATGCGCCTCGCGATGATGCTCTTCGACCTCGACCGTGCCGGCGATGATTCGGGTCCGCTGCCCGACGCGACCGACCTGCAGGTGATCAGCCGCCTCGACGTCGTGCGACGCTCGTTGTGGCACCGGATTCGCCGCGCGGAGGGGATCGCGATCCGGGGCGCGCGCGACTCAGTGTCACTCACGCAGCGGTTCGCGCGGCATCCGGTCGACGTCGTCGAAGAGGGTGCCGTCGCCGCCCAGTCGATCGCCAGGTTCCTGGCGCCCGCGACAACACCGCTCTCGTCGATCATGCGCGCCCGCACGCTGGCACGGCGGTTGGCGATCATCGAAGTGCCGCTCGACGACCTGAAGCGAGCGGCCAAGGCGGCGGGCGGCACGCTCAACGACGCGTTCATCGCCGCGGTGATCGGCGGCTTCCAGCGCTACCACGAGATCCACGGCGCGCCGGTCGACACCCTGCGCATGACGATGCCGGTCAACGTGCGCGGTTCCGATGCGACAATGGGTGGCAACCACTTCACCCCGGCGCGCTTTCTGGTCCCGCTCGCCATCAGCGACCCCGCCGAACGCATCAGTGCCATCGCCGCGCTCTCGCGTCAGGTGAGAGACGAGCCCGCGCTGCAACTGACCGACGCGCTCGCCGGCGTGCTCAACATGCTGCCGGTGTCGGTCACGGCGGCGCTGTTCGGCGCGATGCTCAAGGGCGCCGACTTCGTGACGAGCAACGTGCCCGGCCCCCCGTTCCCGGTGTACGTTGCCGGCGCCGAGATGACGCACCTGTACGCGTTCGCCCCGCTGGCAGGTGCGGCCGCCAACATCACCCTCGTCTCGAACGCGGGTACGTGCTGCATCGGCATCAACACCGACGCGATCGCGGTCCCCGATTCCGAGTCGTTCGTGAAGTCACTCGAAGCCGCCTTCGGCGAGATCCTCGCCCTGGCCTGACCCCGCTTTCCTTCTGGGCAGAGTTTTCGACCGTAGTGGTCGAAAACTCATCCCAGAACGAGCGGGTTGGGTGGCCGCTCCGCCTGCGACCGCGATCTGCGACGGGTGTCTTATCCGTATCCTCGTGGTGATGGACGAGGCCGCTCCGAAGCCGCGCGGTACACCGGTCGGACGCCGGGTCTTCATCGGACTGCTCGGCGTCGGTGCGGCGGGCGTCCTCTGGGGCGCCAAGGCGCAGGACTGGCTCGAGCGCAGCGTGGGTCCGTACCTCTCGAAGGACGGCACCGGGCTCTCGGGATTCCTGCCGATCGGACGCTTCCGCATCTACGACGTGAGCGGCTCGCTGCCGAGTCGGAGCAAGAACGGGTACCAGCTCACGGTGCACGGCCTGGTCGACCGGCCGCTGACGCTCTCGTACGCCGAACTGCGGGCGATGACGCCCACGCACCTCACGCGCGACTTTCAGTGCGTGACCGGGTGGCGCGTCCACGACGTCGGCTGGACCGGTGTGCGCCTCGATGATCTGCTCACACAAGCCGGGGTGCAGAGCCACGCCAAGGCGCTGCGCTTCAA
>DASVIY010000118.1:0-4714 GCA_036386195.1 Acidimicrobiia bacterium
GACGGCTACCTGCACACCGGCGATCTCGGCACGCTCGACACCGACGGCTACCTGCGCATCGTCGGACGGATCAAAGACATGTTCATCGTCGGCGGGTTCAACGCGTACCCGGCCGAGATCGAGAACCTGCTCCTGCGCAACGACAAGATCGCGCAAGTCGCAGTCGTGGGCGTGCCCGACGACCGCCTCGGCGAGATCGGGATGGCGTTCGTCGTGCTGCGGCCCGACGCGGCCGCGACCGATGACGAGCTCGTGAGGTGGGCACACAACGAGATGGCCAACTTCAAGGCGCCGCGCTATGTGCAACTCGTCGACGAGCTTCCTCTCAACGCCACGGGCAAGGTCCTGAAGTATCGGCTCCGCGAGCAGGGCACCAAGCTGGTCACCGGGTGAGGCCATGGCACTGAGTCCCGACGAGCAACGCGAGCGCCGGGCGTTCCTCCGATCTTCGATTGTGAGGACGCGGTACATCGGGTCGTTGGGCATCGTGGTCGAACGGTGGGACGAGGATGCCGTGCAGCTGCGCTTACCGTTCGACGCTGCGCTCACCAACGATGGCTCCGCGTTTCACGGTGGGGCCATCGCATCCCTCATGGACACCACCGGCGCGTCCGCCGTGTGGGCCGGCCACGATTTCGACAAGGGCACGCGCGCTGCGACGGTGACGATGACGATCAACTACCTCGGCGCCGCGCAGGGTACCGACCTTGTTGCCGATGCGGTCTGCGTCAAGCGCGGGCGCGAGCTGTCGTTCGCCGAGGTCCGTGTGCACGACCCTGACGGCAAGCCGGTCGCGACCGGCACGCTCGTGTACCGGATCGTGCCCTAAGCGAATCCCGGTGAGTGGATCTGCACGTTGCCGTCGGAGTCCTTCACGGTGATCGCGACCTGCGTCGTCTTGCCGGCCTGGTTCGTGACCTTGCAGTCGAATGTGGACCCGACAGCTGCGACGAGGTACCGCCGGTTGGTGCACTTCGCCGTGACGACCTGACCCGTCTGCTCGTCGAACTTGGCGACGACGGTCTGTTGCAGCTTCGCCGCATCGAGCACCGCGTCGTTCGTGCGGGTGATCTTCACCGTGCCTTTGTCGTCCAGTTGGGTCAACTCGACGCGCACGAGACCGTTTTCGACCTTCACGCTGCACGTGAACGCGGTGTGCTTCTTCTCCTTGACGCCGCCCGGACAGCTCGCGGCGCCCACATGGATCGTGGTGGGAAACGCCCTGTCGACCTGCGCCTTCACGAAACGCTCCGCTTTCGCTGCGTCGATCTCGTTGGAGGAACCCGCGGAGAAGCTGCATCCGGCCCCCACTGACGCGAGCAGCGCGAAGACAATGGTGAGCGGGACGCGCTTGCGCGGCGTGTCTTGCATGCGCTACTCAGGAGCTTCCGCCGCGAGCACCTTGTCGAGCGCGTTGCCGAGCGCGCGCACGTCGTCGTCGGTCAAGTGACGCCCGAAGTGCTCCTCGATGCCGCGGAGATGCACACCCGCCGCGCCCCGGAGCCGGCGTGCGCCCTCGGGCGTGAGGACGGCAAACATGCCGCGCCGATCCGAGGGGCACTGCTCACGGCACACGAGGCTCGCGTCGACCATGCGGTCGACGAGCCGGGTGAGCCCGCTCCGACTGAAGAGCACCGCGTGGGCGAGCTCCTTCATCTGCAACCGGCCGCCGGCGTCGTGGAGCTGGAGCAGGACCTCGTACCACGCCAGTGGCAGTTGCCGTTGCTCCTCGAGCTCCTCGCCCAGTGCGGCCGTGACGACGGCGTGGGCGCGCAGGAACGCCTGCCATGCAGCGAGCCGCTCGTCCGAAACCCGGGCCATGATGGGAGCGTACGTCCGTTTCTCTGGTGCTCTCGACAGTAGTTGCTTCTGCAACTATACTGCGCCCATGACCGAGGCGAGCACGAAGACCATCGTGATCCGGCGGGCCGGCGAGCGGTTCCACACCCAGCTCGACTGGCTCGACTCCTGGCACAGCTTCAACTTCAACCACTTCTACTCGCCCGATGACGCCGGCCACGGACTGCTCGTCGTCAACAACGACGATGTGGTGAGAGCAGGTGCCGGGTTCGGCACGCACGGTCATCGCGACATGGAGATCGTCACGTGGGTGCTCGAGGGCGAGCTGGAGCACCGCGACAGCATCGGTACGCGCGGCGTGATCTATCCCGGACTCGCGCAGCGCATGAGTGCCGGGAGCGGCATCACCCACTCGGAGACCAACCCGAGCGCGACGGCCGACGTGCATCTCGTTCAGATGTGGGTGCGCCCCGACACCGTGGGTATCGAGCCGAGCTACGAGCAGCGCGACCTGAACCCAACGCTCGATGCCGGCGAGCTCGTCGCCGTCGCGTCGGGCGCGGGGCACGATGGCGCGGTTGCCATCCACCAGCGCGACGCCGTGCTGTGGGTCGGACGGTTGAAGCCGCGCGAGCACGTCACGGTGCCCGACGGCGGGCATGTGCACGTGTTCGTCGCGCGCGGCAGTGCCGACCTCCAAGATGCCGGCCCGCTCGCGACCGGCGACGCGGCACGCCTCACGCGTGCGGGCGAGCTCGCGCTCACCGCGTCCGGCGACGGCGCCGAAGTCCTCATCTGGCAGACGGCGTAACACCCGATTTCATTCGTGCGTCGCAAACCAACATCTCATGGTGATCCGCGACGCAAGAATGGTGAGTGGTGAAGGGTCAGGGGTGGGCGTCGACGACTTGCACTGCGGCGCTACCGATGGCCATGAAGCGGTCGTCGGCGGTGATGCTGTTGCCCATCCGGTTGACGGTCATCGCAACCGCGAGCTGCCGGTCGGGATCGGCCCAACCGCCCGAGCCGCCGAGGCCGCTGTGACCAAAACCGTTGGGGAGCACGCCCGCGGTCGTGAACACGAGGTGGTATCCGAGCCGCCAGTGCATCGGGAACACGATGACGAGGTCGGGACGGTCGTTCTGCACCTCGGTCGCACGTGCGAGCGTGTCGGCCGACAGCAACCGGACGCCGTCGAGCTCGCCACCGGCCGCGAGCGCGGCATACATCCGGGCGAGCGATCTCGCCGTGAACACACCGTTGGCCGCGGGAATCGGGTATGCGAGTGACGCGGGATCGAGCATGACGTCGCGCGCCACCTTGGTGGCGAGCGCGGCCTCGACACGCTCCGGCGAGAGCTCGTAGCCCATTGCGGCCGCCAGCTCGCCGAGCGCTCCACTCCCGGCGGTGATCGACGCGTCGGCCGCGAGCATCATCGGCGACACGCGTTGTAACTCCTCGCTCGGGAGCCCGACGAAGCAACCGTCGAGACCGAGCGGCTCGGCGATCTCCGTTTGGACGAATTCCGAGATGCCACGGCCGGAGACCCGAGCGATGAGCTCGCCCACGAGGTAGCCGAACGTGACGGCGTGATACCCGTTCGCAGTGCCGGGCTCGAACGCGGGCCGGCTGCGTTCGATCGCGGCGATCATCGCGTTCCAGTCGAGCAGCTGCTCCGGGGAATCGAGCATGGAGACGACGTCGTAGAGCCCGGCCTCGTGTGCGAGCACGTGGCGCACGGTGATGGGCTCCTTGCCCTCGCGCGCGAACTCGGGCCAGTGCTTCGAGACGAGATCGTCGTAGTCGAGCAGGCCGCGGTCGACGCAGATGTGCAACGCCGTCGCGGTCACGCCCTTTGTCGTGGAGAACGACATGCACATGGTGTCTTCGGCCCACGGCGTGCCGTCGTCGTCGGCGAAACCGCCCCAGATGTCGACGACCTTCGTGCCGCGCCAGTAGACACTGGCGGCGGCGCCCCCGCGACCCGCCCCACCGAGCTGGCGATCGAGCAGATCGGCTATCTCGCCGAAGGCCGGATCCCAGGTGCCGTCGATCATCGCTGGCGATCGGCGATCGAGGCAACACTCGGGAGCGCGTCGCGCAACAACCGCGCCGCATCTTCCGCTTCGGCTGCGCGTTCCTCGCCGCTGTCATCGACATTCACCCACTCACCGTCGACGTAACGGCGGATGACTCGCGCGGGGTTGCCGACGGCGACGCAGAAATCGGGAAGGTCGCTCGCAACGACCGTGCCCGCGCCGGCAACGACGTTGCGCCCGATGGTGGAGCCGGGCAGCACGATGGTGCCGTGGCCGAGCCAGGAGCCCGAGCCGATCGACACCGGCCGCGGCGCCGCGAATTGCACGCCGATGGGAACCGTCGTGTCGCGGTACCCATGATTGGCGTCGGTGACGTACACGTGGTGTCCCGTCCACACGTCGTCGCCGATCTCGATCTTCGACTGACCGACGATCCCGCTCCCCTTGCCGATCACGCACCGGTCGCCCATTCGGATGACCGGATCGTGGTCGGGGACGTGGCCGGGCGCGACGCCGGCCGAGAGGCTCGCGTACGGGCCGATCACCGTGCCGGCACCGATCGAGATGTAGCGCTCACCGAAGAGCGCGGTGACGGGAAAGCAGATCGCGGAGCCGGCGCCCAGATGACCGAACCGGCGGCCGCGCCGGTGGTCGGGTCCCATCGCGCCGAGGCGGACGATCCGCTCCCACCCCGCCTGGAGCATGTCGCCGGCGGCGCGTTGCAACGGACCGAGCAGCGCGTCGAGTGCCGGTGAGTCGGGCATCGTCGAAGGCTAGCCGGGTGCGCGCCGGCTCAGGCGGGACGGCTCAGCACGACGAGCTGATCATCGGGGCCGAGCTCGATCTCGGCTGCTTTCGACGGGTTGAGGTGCACG
>DASVIY010000119.1:0-4111 GCA_036386195.1 Acidimicrobiia bacterium
CATGCCGGCCGTACGACAACGAAGCGGACACCGCCGTTCGGTGCGGATGCGTCTGCTTCTCGCCGGTTCATGTCGCCTCCCCGACCAACACGGCGCGTCGATCGCGGCGCCACGATACGCCGCCCGCGCGGTAGCCGAGACCCGGCATCACCCGTACGCTGGGCCGCCGAGTACGCGGACGAGGGAGATCCATGAAGGCGCTGCTGTGGGGGGTGGACCATGAGCCCCAGCCGATCCGCGAGACCGACAACGCGCTGTTGCGCGGTCTCGCGGACGCACCGATGGACCTGCTCGAGATCGACGACCCCGGCTTCCTGCTCCCCGACTGGGTGGTGACGAAGCCCCGCCTCACCGGCATCTGCGGCTCCGATTCGAAGCAGGTCTTCATGGATTGGGGCCACGTTGGTCTCGACAACCCGATGACGGCGTTCGTCTCCTTCCCGCAGGTGCTCGGCCACGAGGTCGTCGCCGACGTCGTCGCGCTCGGCCCCGAGGCCGAGGGACTCGACGTGGGTGACCGCATCGTGCTCAACCCGTGGTTGTCATGCGGGCCGCGCGGCGTCGAGCCGTTCTGCCCGGCATGCGAGGTCGGCGATTACTCGTTGTGCTGGAACTTCTCTCGTGGGCCGATCGCACCCGGCATCCACACCGGCACGTCGAAGGACGCATCCGGCGGCTACGCGCAGCTCATGCCGGCGCACGACTCGATGCTCTTCAAGGTGCCCGACGACATCTCCGACGAGGTCGCGGTCTTCGCCGACCCGTTCACGGTGTCGTTGCACGCGGTGACGCGCCACTCCCCTCCCCCGGGCGGCAAGGTGATGATCTACGGCGCAGGCGCGCTCGGCACGTGCGCGACCGCGATCCTCCGCGCCCTGCATCCCGACGTGGAGGTGCTGGTCGTCGCCCGCTTCGACGCGCAGGCCGAGCTCAACCGCAAGCTCGGCGCGACCGTGATCGGCCACGAGCCCGCGGTGCAGGTGATCGAAGAGGCGGCAGCGTGGTCGGGCGGCTTCTTGCAGCCGAGCGGAGGGCTGCCGATGGCATATCCGGGCGGCATCGACGTGGTCTACGACACCGTGGGCAAGCAGGAGACGTTCGAGGTCGGCTCACGCGTCCTCAAGGCGCGCGGCACGCTCGTGAAGGCCGGTGTGCACGGCCCGACCGAGTGGGAAGACACGCCGCTGTACTTCAAGGAGCTCTCGATGGTCGGCTCCAACGCGTTCGGCTTCGAGGCGATCGACGGCGTGCGCAAGCACGGAATCGAGCACTACCTCGATCTCGTCGGCGACGGCCGCATCGATCTCGGCGGCATGCTCACCCACCAGTTCCCGCTCGACGACTGGCGCGACGCGTTCGCCACCATCGCGACCCAGGGCGACACCGGCGCCATCAAGGTCGCGATCGACCAGCGGGACTGAGCAGCGGGCCGAGCGATAACGGCACGCGCTACGCCCACGTTCCGCGCGCGTTTCGCGTTTACTCGAGGAATCACCCCGGTATTTGGCGGTAATACCACGAGTGAACGATGGCGCGGACGGCGGTTGGCGCTACGTGCGCAGTCGCGGCTTCGACAGGCCGAGCGCGTTCTCGCGCATGACGAGGCGGATCTCGTCGTCGGTGAAGCCGTCGAGCTCCTTGGCGAACGCGACCGGGTCGGCCAGCCCCTCGGCATGCGGGAAGTCGGAACCGAAGATGATGTTGCCGGACCCGAGCGTGTCCTTCAGCTCGAGCAGATCGTCCTCGTAATAGGGCGAAACCCAGACGCGTTCGCGCAGCGTCTCGGTCGGGTCGCCCGACGGGAACGCGTTCGGCACCTGTCCATACACCTTCTTCATCTTCTTCGCGAGCACCGGCACCCACTCGCTGCCGCTCTCGATCGTCGCGATCCGCACGTTGGGATGGCGGGCGAGCACGCCGTGACAGATGAGCGCGGTGACGAGGTCGTAGATCGGGCGATCGGCCGACGTGATCGTCTTGAACGGATTCTGGCGGAACGCCTCCATCTCGCCGCTCTCGCCCCACTCTTCGGCGTAGCGGTGATAGCCGCTCTCGCCGGAGTGATACGCGACGGTGATACCGGCGTCGTTGATACGCGCCCAGAACGGGTCGTAGACCGGATCACCGGGTGAGCGGAACATTCCGGGCGTCTGCACCGGGCCGGCGCGCATCACGATCACACGCGCGCCACGCCCCAGCGCCCAGTCGATCTCGGCGACGGTGCGGTCGGGATCGAGCAGCGTGAAGTACGGCGCCGTGAAAATACGGTCGCGGTAGTTGAAGCCCCAGTCTTCGTCGAGCCACTCGTTGAATGCGTGGAACGCGGCGTGCGCCGCCTCGGGGTCGTGGACCAGTGCCTGCTCCATGCCGACACCGAGCGTCGGGAAGAGGAAGCAGCCTTCGATGCCCTGGTCGTCCATGAGCGCCAGGCGAGCGTCACGGTTGCGGTATGCCGGACTGATCGGATCGAGGTCGCCGAACGCGGAGCGCAGATCGTCGCCCGCCTTGTGGCCGCGGAAGTACTCGTCGAGCGCGCCGGGCCGCGCGACGGGGTCGAACGTGGGGTTCGGGATGAACCGGTTGACCCGACCGGCCACGAGCAGGCGCTGTTTCCCGTCGATCTCGGCCCATTGCATCGTGCGCTTCGCCATCTTCGGGTCGAGGTGACGGGTGAACGCGTCAACCGCCTCGTAGTAGTGGTTGTCGGCGTCGAACGCCAGATAGTCGAGCTGCGCCATGCCACTCCCCTCGATCGTGCGGCGACCATGGGTCTGCCGCCGTGCTTGCACGGTAGCCAACCGGGGCCGGACACAGAACACCGGCGTTAGATTCACGCGCTCGGCCCCGAAAGGAGTTTGCTGTGCCCGACGCCGGACTCCCCCCGCTCCCCGAGTCGGAATGGGACGACGAGACCCGCGCCATGCTCTCGCCCGACCTTCCCGGCGGCGGGCGCGTGCTCAACATCTTCGCGACGCTGTCGCGGCACCCGAAGCTCATGAAGCGCTGGCTCGTGTTCGGTTCGCACGTGCTCGCCAAGAGCACCCTCCCGGCACGCGATCGTGAGCTGCTCATCCTGCGGACGGGCTGGCGCTGCCGCGCCCCGTACGAGTGGGGCCAGCACGTGGTGATCGCGCGCGCGGCCGGAATCACCGACGTGGAGATCGCGCAGGTCGCCGCCGGGCCCGACGACCGGGGCTGGGACCCGTTCGAGGCAACCTTGCTGCGCGCGGCCGACGAGTTGCACGACGACTTGTGTGTGAGCGAACCCACGTGGCACGCGCTGGCCGACCGTTACACGGAGCAACAGCTGCTCGATCTGCTGTTCTGCGTCGGCCAGTACCACCTCGTGTCGATGGCGCTCAACTCGCTGCGAGTGGCGCGCGACGACAACGTCGAGGGCGTGCCGTTCCCCGAGAGAAGCGCGTAGCGGCGTCAGTCGGCGCCGGGCACCGCGCCGAGCTGCTGCATGAGCGCCATCGTGTCGACAACGTTCCAGTGCTCGACCATCTTGCCGTCGCGTACGCGCACGATGTCGATGACATCCCACGCGACCTCCCGGCCGGTTGGCTTGATGTCCATCAGCGGCCCGTTGTGCGTCCCGTGGAACGTCTTGCGGGTCACCACCTTGTCGCCATCGGTGAGCTGATCATGGATCACCGCGTGGAGGTCGGGGAACGCGCCGCGCAGCATGCCGAAGAGCGCGAGCACGCCGTGGCGGTCAGGTGGGAGCGGGTCAAGAGTGCTGTGGTTGAAGAAATCGTCCGACAGCAACTCCTCGGCGACGGCGACATCGCCCTTGGACTGGTATTCCTCCACGAAGCGACGGACGACGAGCGCGTTGGCATTGGGCACGGGGGCACCTCCCGGTCGACTCTGCTGAAAGGCGTTCGCCGCGAGATCGACATTCGG
Source organism: Acidimicrobiia bacterium (assembly GCA_036386195.1). Lineage (GTDB taxonomy): Bacteria > Actinomycetota > Acidimicrobiia > IMCC26256 > JBBRZM01 > JBBRZM01. The sequence goes on from DASVIY010000119.1 coordinate 3,910, forward strand.
ATCACCGGCGCCGGTTGCCCGCGGGGGCCGGCGCGCTTAATTGCCCGGGCCACCTCCGCCCGCAGCGGCGCCCCGACCGGGCCCACCGGCACCGGCCGGGACCTCGGCGATCGAGTTGGCGGTGACCGAGCTCCCACTGCTGTTGCCGCCCGACGATGAGCCCGCCGCCGTCACGCGCACGTTGGTGCCCTTCGTAAGGTCA
>DASVIY010000120.1:0-5354 GCA_036386195.1 Acidimicrobiia bacterium
CGCCTACCCATGTGCCCGGCTCCCACGTGAAGCTGGAACGCACGTGCACCGGCACACCATGGTTGCGCGCGAACTCGACCGCGCGCAGCGCAAGCACTTTGCCCCCTGTCGCGGCCAGGTCGAGCATCTCCTCGTAGGTCAGCCGGGGCAGCCGGCGCGCCTCCGGGACGATCCGCGGATCGGCCGTGAACACGCCCGCGACGTCGGTGTAGATCTCACAGGCCTCGGCGCCGAGCTCGGCCGCCAAGGCGACCGCAGTGGTGTCTGAGCCCCCGCGGCCGAGGGTCGTGATCGCCGCGGCGGTCGAGACGCCCTGGAAACCCGCGACCACCGCGACACACCCGTCGTCGACCGCGGCGCGAATGCGGTCGGCCCGCACCTCGAGGATCTTGGCCTGGCCGTGGTCGGCATCGGTCACGATGCCCGCCTGCGACCCGGTGAACGACACGGCGGCCTCGCCCTGATCGATGATCGCCATGCACAGCAGCGCGATCGAGATTCGCTCACCCGAGGTGAGGAGCATGTCGAGCTCACGCGCCGCCGGTGCGGTCGAGACATCCCGTGCGAGACGCACCAGGTCGTCGGTCGTCTTGCCCATGGCCGAGACGACGACAATGACGTCCTTGCCTTCGCGCCTCGTGCGCACGATGTGCTCGGCAACGGATCTGATCCGGCCGGGATCGGCCACCGACGTGCCGCCGAACTTCTGCACGAGAAGGGTCACGCGGGCACGGTACCAGCGGCCTCCACCTGCGCATTCGTCATTTGCGCCGCGGTCACGACACCACTGTGACGTCGGTAGACTTTCTGCCCGTGTCCAGGGCATCGAAGCGCGAGCGTCAGCGCGAGAATCGTGAGCGCCGCCGTGAGATCGAGCTGTCGATGCAGAAGCGCTCGCAGCGGCTCCGGACGCTCCGCAACGTGGCGATCGTCGCGGTACCGATCATCGTGCTCGTCGTGGTGCTGCAGCTCAACAACAGCAGCGGGAGCAGCAGCAAGAAGGCCGCGCCCAAATCGAAGGCACCCGCGATGACGATCGACCCGGCCAAGAACTACACCGCGCTCATGAAGACGAGCGAGGGCGACATCACGATCGCGCTCGACGCCAAGCAGGCACCGAAGACCGTGAACGGTTTCGTGTACCTGGCCCAGAAGAACTTCTACAACAACACGTTGTTCCACCGCATCGTCACGGACTACGTCGACCAGGGCGGCGACCCGACGGGCACCGGGAAGGGTGGCCCCGGCTACACGCTCCCCGATGAGCCACCGGCGACGCCCTACAAGGCTGGCGCGGTCGCGATGGCCAACTCCGGGCCCGGTACCACCGGGTCGCAGTTCTTCCTGACCGTGAGTGACGCCGGTGCTGCGCAGCTCGGCACCACCCCTCCGTTCAAGTACTCGATCCTCGGCCAGATCACCGCGGGGCTCGACGTCGCGCAGAAGATCAACACCTTCGGCTCGGCAAGTGACGCCGGCAAGCCGACAAAGAAGATCTCCGTGCTCAGCGTGACCATCTCGGTTGACGGCCAGCCGCTGCCACCACCGACATCAGCAGCCAAGGCACCCGCGACAACGACGACCAAGAAGCCGTAGCGCTCAGACGTTCAGCAGGTCGACCCGCGCGCCGGCGTCGAAGACGGCGGCCTCGCGCTTTTCGTACACGGTCACATGGCCGTGGCCGCCGACGCGCCACGCGCCGTCGGGACCGCGGATCAACGCGGTCTGCTCGTCGACGCCCACGAGTCGAGCCGTCGCCGGCAACAAGTCGATCGACCGCTCACGCAGGTGCGCGGCAGCAGTGCCGTGATACGGGAACACCGCCAGGTCGCGAACCAACCCGAGGCCGACGGTGTACGCGCCGCCGCGTGGGTCGACCATCGGGTCACAGAGCACCGTTGCGCCTGCGCCCGAGGCGGCCACGACCGCGCCACCGCCATACGTCTCCACCAGTGCCGCGAAGACCGCGGAGTCCTTGAGCACCGAGCGCAGGTGCATCGGCGATCCGTCGGCGAGGTAGATGAAGCCGGCCTTGGCCACGATGGCGGCGAGGGTCTTGTCCTCGGCTTCGGCGCGGTGCAGCACCATCAGCGGCACGACGGTCGCTCCCAGCTCGCCGAAGTACGCCTCGGCTCGCTTGACGACCCGGTCGGGTTGCTCGTACGCCGCGGCACTCGGCAGGACGACAACCTCCCGCCCACCGATCGCGAGCAGCTCGGAGTCGAAGGAACGGCACCCGTCGCGCCATTCGCCGCCACCGATCAATGCCAACGTGCCGTCCGGGCGCTTCGAGCTCACGTGCACACCTCCAAGGGCGGCGAGCCTAACGCCGTGCCCGGGAAGCCCGGACGGCTGGAGTCAACGACTTACTCGGCGGTAACATCTGAGACTCGTTCCTCCACGAAAGGCTCGTACATGACCATCAAGCGAGTAGGCGTCGTCGGCACCGGCATCATGGGCGCGGGGATCGCGGAGGTCGCCGCCAAGGCGGGCATCGAGGTGCTGCTCCGGAGCCGCGCGCAAGCGAGCGCCGACGCGACGCTCGCAGGGCTCGAGAAGTCACTCGCGAAGCAGGTCGACAAGGGCAAGCTCGAGCCCGCCGATCGCGACGCGACCCTCTCCCGCGTGCGCACCGTCACCGATCTCGGCGAGCTTGCCGACTGTGAGCTCGTGATCGAGTCGATCGTCGAGGATCTGGCCACGAAGAAGCACCTCTTCAGCGAGCTCGATCGCATCTGCGGTGACGTGGCGATCCTCGCCACCAACACGTCGACGCTGCCCGTCGTCGAGATGGCGATGGAGACCGGACGGCCCGACCGGGTGTGCGGTATCCACTTCTTCAACCCGGCGCCGATGATGCAGCTCGTCGAAGTCGTGCGCGCGATCACCACGTCCGACGCCACTGCCGATGCGGCACGAGCGTTCGCCGAAGCGTGCGGCAAGAGCCCGGTGATGGTCAGGGACCAAGCGGGCTTCATCGTGAACGCGCTGCTGTTCCCGTATCTCAACAATGCCGTGAGGCTGTTCGACGCCGGCGTCGCGACCCGTGACGACATCGACGCGGCGATGCGGGACGGCTGCAGCTTCCCCATGGGTCCGTTGCAGTTGCTCGACCTCGTCGGGCTCGACACGAGCCTGGCGATTCTCGACGCGCTCTACGCGGAGTTCAGCGACCCGAACTTTTCGCCCGCACCGCTGTTGCGTCGCATGGTCACCGCCGAGCAGCTCGGGCGAAAGACGGGTCGGGGCTTCTACGACTACCGCAAGAAGTAACGCGATCCGATGAGGGCCGCGCGCCGTCGACTTCGCGGCAGTTGCACCGTCCGGTCAGGCCCTGGTCGCTGTGGGAGAATGGGGCCATGACAGAGGCTGACCGCCCCTGGTTGATGCGCACGTATTCCGGGCACTCGTCGGCGCGGGCTTCCAACGAGCTGTACCGCACCAACTTGGCTCGCGGCCAAACGGGCCTGTCGGTCGCCTTCGACCTCCCGACCCAGACCGGCTACGACCCTGATCATCCGCTCGCCCGCGGCGAGGTGGGCAAAGTCGGCGTACCCGTGCCGCACCTCGGTGAGATGGCCACGCTCTTCGACGCGATCCCGCTCGAAGAGATGAACACGTCGATGACGATCAACGCCACGGCCATGTGGCTCCTCGGTATGTACGTCGCGCTCGCAGAGCAGCGCGGCATCGACGCCGCGCTCCTGCAAGGCACCACGCAGAACGACATCGTCAAGGAGTACCTGTCGCGCGGCACCTACATCTTCGGCCCCGACGCGTCGAGACGTCTCACTGTGGACCTCATCTGCCACACGGTGAAACACGTGCCGAAGTGGAACCCGATCAACGTGTGCTCGTACCACCTCCAGGAGGCGGGCGCGACGCCCGTTCAGGAGATCGCCTACGCGCTCGCGACCGCGCTCGGTGTGCTCGACGCGGTGCGTGCATCAGGCCAGGTGGCCGACGACGACCTTCCCGCAGTGGTCGGTCGCATTTCGTTCTTCGTCAACGCGGGCATCCGCTTCGTCGAGGAGACCTGCAAAATGCGCGCGATGAGCCGGCTGTGGGACCGGCTGACGCGAGAACGCTATGGAGTGACCGACGAGAGGATGCGCCGCTTCCGGTACGGGGTGCAGGTCAACTCGCTCGGCCTCACCGAATCCCAGCCCGAAAACAACGTGCAACGCATTGTGCTCGAGACGCTCGGCGTGACCCTCTCGAAGGACGCCCGCGCCCGGGCCGTGCAGCTCCCCGCGTGGAACGAAGCACTCGGTCTGCCGCGGCCATGGGATCAGCAGTGGTCGCTTCGGATCCAGCAGGTCCTCGCATACGAGACCGACCTGCTCGAGTACGACGACCTGTTCGAGGGCTCGAAGGTGATCGAGGCCAAGACGACCGAGCTCGCTGATGCGGCCGACGCCGAGCTGGAGTGGGTACTCGACGGGGGCGGCGCGTTCGCCATGATCGACGAGCTCAAGGGTCGACTCGTGCAGAGCAACGCGCAGCGTGTACGCAAGATCGAGAGCGGTGAGCTCGAGGTCGTCGGCGTCAACTGCTTCACCGAGACCGCAGCGTCGCCGCTCGTCGACGCGTTCGAGGGAGAGGCGTCGATCCTCGTCGCCGACCCGGCGGCCGAGTCCGATCAACTCGAGTCGTTGCGCCGTTGGCGTGAGCAGCGTGACGATGACGCGGCCCGCGCCGCACTCGATCGGCTGCGCGATACCGCCGCGTCGACCGACAACCTCATGCCCTCGACGATCACGTTGGCCCGAGCCGGCGGCACCGTCGGCGAATGGGCGGGGGCGCTGCGCGAGGTATTCGGCGAGTACCGCGCTCCCACCGGCGTCGGCGCGGTCGCGACGGCGCTGCTCGCCGACATGGTCGCGGTGCGAGAGCGCGTGCAGCACGCGGCCCGGGAGCTGGGCGGCCCCATCCGGATGCTGGTGGGCAAGCCGGGGCTCGACGGGCATTCCAACGGCGCGGAGCAGATTGCAGTCGCAGCACGCGATGTGGGCATCGAAGTCGTCTATCAGGGCATCCGGTTGACACCGGCGGAGATCGCCGCCGCCGCCCGCGACGAGGACGTCGACGTCGTCGGGCTGTCGATTCTCTCGGGTTCGCACATGGAGCTGGTGCCGGAGATCGCGCGGCTGTTCCGCGATGCCGGTGTCGACGCGCCGTTGGTGGTCGGTGGGATCATCCCTGAAGGCGACCAGGCGAAGCTGCTCGATGCCGGCGTGACCCGCATCTACACACCCAAGGACTTTCGCCTGTCACAGATTGTTGCCGAGCTTGCCGACATCGCCATCGAGCACCGCCGCGGCCGCGCGCCCATCGGCGCGCGCGCCTCGGGC